>JBDKJB010000024.1:0-10354 GCA_039796835.1 Pseudomonadota bacterium
CATTTGTGTGACGTTCGCGCCGGCTTTGGCGCGGCGGGGCTGGCGCTGCAGGCCGGCCGCCTGGGCGCGAAGAGCGGCGATGCGCTCGGCCTCGCGCTCGGCGTTTTTCTGCCCGTCGTCCACGGCCGCGCGGGCGCGGCCCTCATAGGTCTCGGTGTCGCCGCGGGCCTCGATCCAGGGCGCGCGCAGGGCCGGCAGGCCGGCGCGGACGTCGATGGGGGCGGTGGGGTCGGTGTAGGGGCCCGAGGTGTCGTACAGCGTCACGGCTTCGCCGTTCGAGAGCGACACCTCGCGCATCGGCACGCGCAGTTGCGGGTGCAGCACGCCGGGGGTATGCGTCTTGCGCGAGGCGGGCAAGGGCTCGCGCGTGAGCGTCAAGCGCTCGGCGAGGTCGTGGGCGAATCTGTCGGGGGCGTTCATCCGGGCCGTCCTTTCGGTACTGTGGTGCTCCGGAAGGGGTGGCCGGACGGGGCTCGCGGGGAGCGGTGTCGGGCAGCTCTTCTTACGCCGGTGCGAACCGGTTCAAGTTCACGGGTTTGGGTCTGGCCATCTCAGCGGAACCGCCACCATTGGCGGCCCCGCACCCCGGAGCGGCATTGAGTATATCGCCCGCACCCTCACGCGGGCGATGGCATGGAGCGCACCCTCACGCGGGCGCGAAGGCCAGCCGCAGATAGATCGGCGCGAAAGCCTCGGCCTGGGTGATCTCGACCAGGGCTTCCTTGGCCAGCTCGAGCAGCGCCAGAAAGGTCACGGTCACCACGGCCAGGCTTTGTCCAGGCTCGAAGAGCTGCTCGAATTCCAGAAACTTGCGACCCTGCAGCTTCTTGAGCACGATGCTCATGTGCTCGCGCACCGACAACTGCTCGCGGCTGATGTGGTGGTGCTGCACGAGTTTGGCGCGCTGCAGGATGCCAGCCCAGGCCTCTTGCAGATCCACCACATGCACATCCGGAAAACGGGGTTGCAGTGACTGCTCGATATACACCTGAGCCTTCAGGAAGTCACGGCCCAGCACGGGCAACGCATTGAGTTGCGCTGCGGCCAGTTTGATGCGTTCGTATTCGAGCAGGCGGCGCACCAGCTCGGCGCGCGGGTCTTCGGCCTCTTCACCTTCGGCAGCCTTCTTGACCGGCAGCAGCATGCTGGATTTGATCTGGATCAGCATGGCCGCCATCAGCAGGTATTCGGCGGCCAGCTCCAGATTGCGACTGCGGATTTCGTCGACATAGGCCAGGTACTGCCGGGTCACGGCGGCCATCGGGATGTCAAGGATGTTGAAGTTCTGCTTGCGGATCAGGTACAGCAGCAGGTCCAGCGGGCCTTCGAAGGCTTCGAGAAAGACCTCCAGCGCGTCCGGTGGGATGTAGAGGTCATTGGGCAGGGCGAACAGCGGCTCGCCATACAGCCGGGCCAGGGCTACCTGGTCGACGACATCCGGTAGGGTGCCTGTGACCTGGGGCTCGGTATCGTCGTGTTGTGCGGATATTATGCTTGATTGCATTGCATAAAGCCGCAATATTGCTACTTAAACCGAAGCTAAATCAGGGCGTCAATGTTCGGAAATTTCCTATAAATTTCTTAAGAAATTGACTGGCGAGAGATTTTTGTCTGATAGACATAAGCCGCCTGCGGCACCCGGGCTTGTTGCTGCGCAGCCTGCGCATCACGGTCGATGTCCTTGTCCCACAGCAGAGCCCGGCCGGCACGCTGGCGGTCTTCCAGGGTGGGACGGGCAGTCTTGAGCTGCTGGATGAGGTCGGTCGCCTCAGACTGGTAGTGCGGGCGGCGAAGGAGTGACAATAGATCGAAGGCCATGGCCACATTTTACGGTCTGAGCCAGAATCATCTTGAAGGAGCCATCGCCCATGATCGCCCGTACCGACACTGTCACCCTCCCCAGCCGCCGCCAGGCCGTGCGCTGGTTGGCCGCGGCTGGCCTGGCCGCGCCCTTGGCCGGTGTCCACCGGTTGGCCGCTGCGCAGGCTTTCCCCAACCAGGCGGTCAAGGTCATCGTGCCGTTTGCGCCGGGTGGCTTTGCCGACATCACCACCCGCCTGGTGGTACAGCATCTGGCGGACAAACTCGGCCAGAGCGTGGTGGTGGACAACAAACCGGGTGCGGGGGGTGTGGCAGCGGCGCAGGCCGCCCTGGCCGCGCCCAAGGATGGCCACACGCTGATCCTGTTTGTGAACGGCACGACGATCAGCAAGACACTCATCAAGACGCCGTATGACCCCGAGACGGACTTCACCCCCATCTCGTCCATGGCCTTTTTTGACCTGATCCTGGTCAGCGGCAAGAACGGCCCCATCAAGGACCTGGCCAGCCTGCAGGCCGAAGCCAAAAAACGCCCGTTGAACCTGGCCGCCATCAACCCGGGCAGCACACAGAACCTGTCGGCCGAACTGTTCAAGTCGGTGGCCAGGATCGACGCCCAGGTGGTGCCGTTCCGCGGCACGCCCGATGTGCTCTCGGCCGTGATCCGCGGCGACGCCGACATCGGCTTTGACACCTACACCGCGCTGCGTGGCGCGGTGGACGGCGCGCAGGTCAACGTGCTCATGACCACCGGCCCGCAGCGTGCACCCTGGCTGCCCAATGTGCCCACGGCCAAAGAGGCTGGCCTGGCCGACTACGAAGTGACCGGCTGGAATGCCTTCTATGCCCCTGCAGGTGTGCCGTCTGCGGCGGTGGAGCGCCTGAACAAGGCCCTCAATGAGGTGCTGGCCATGCCCGACGTGAAGAGCCGCTTGATCGGCATGGGGGGCGTGCCGCGTGCCAGCACCCCGGCCGAGATGGGGGCTGTGTTCAGCCGCGACGTGCGCAAGTGGGCCCAGGTGATCCAGCGCGCCAACATCAAGCTTCAATGACCGAGGCGACGCCCCTGGTGGACAGCCATGTCCACATCTTCAAGCTGGGCATGCCACTGGTTCAGAACCCGCGGCACGCGCCCAGCTACGAATTCACCGCAGAGCAGCTTGAAGCCACGCTGGCCGCGCACGGGGTGGCGCGGTGCGTGATCGCCGCCGCCAGCCCCTGGGGGGACTGCAATGACTACATCATCCAGGCCCTGCGCTCGCGGCCCCATTGGCGCGGTACGGTCATCCTGGATCCCGAGCACACCCACCGCTACGAGCTCGAAGCCCTCGCCCGCGACGGCATTGTGGGCATGCGGCTGCCCTTCATCAGCCTGCAGACCCTGCCGGATCTGGATTCATGGGCCTGGCGCAAACTGCTCTACCGCCTGGCCGACATGAACTGGCACGTGCACCTGCATCTGGACGGGCCCCGCATCCCGCAGGTGCTGCCCCAGCTGGAGCAGTCGGGCGTGAACATCGTCATCGACCACATCGGTCGTCCCGACCCTGTTCTGGGAGTGGACAGCGAAGGCTTTCAGGCTGTGGCGCGATCGGTTGAGAAAGGGCGCACCTGGGTCAAGCTATCAGCGGCTTACCGACTGGGCCCACAGGCGGCCGACCAGGCCCGTGCGTTGTGTGCCCGCGTGGGCTATGAACGCATGCTCTGGGCCAGCGACTGCCCCTTCGTTGGTGTTGAAAGCACCACCTACCAAAGCACGCTGGACTGGTTTGCCGATGTGGTACCAGACGCTGCAACGCGCCAGCGCATCGGCGGCGAAAACGCCTTGCAGCTTTTCTTCTCTCACCGGGCCTGAACATGCGCTCACCAGACCTGATCAGAAGGATTTTTGCCATGGGCCTGCTTGCATCCGTGCTGTCATTGTTGGGCTGTGACTCGCAAAAGGTGGCTGAACTGGAAGAAGGCGTGTCCACCGAGGCCGACGTGAAGGCCCGTTTCGGCGAGCCGGAAAAGGTCTGGGGCGGTCCGGGTGGTGAACGCATTTTTGAATACAGCCGCCAGCCCCTGGGGCACAAGAACTACATGATCTCCATCGGTACAGACGGCAAAATGGCCGCTCTGCGGCAAGTGCTGCATCCCGACAACTTTGCACGAATTCAACCCGGCATGATGATGGAGGATGTGCGCAAGCTCTTGGGCAAGCCGATGAAGATCACGCCCTATGCTCTGAAGCAGCACACGCACTACGACTGGCGCTTCATGGACGGCCCCAACCCCGGTGATTCAAAAATCTTCACCGTGGTGTTTGACAGCGCCTCGCTGCGCGTGTTGTCCACGGCCTCCATGCGCGATCCGGCGTTGGAACCGCAGCACAACAACTGACCCGCTTCAGGCGGCCAGAAGCAGGGCCGCCGCCAGATCTGGCACGGCGCTTTCATCCAGACCCAGCTGCTGCAACAGCCCCGTGCGCCGGGCAATGTCCAGCGGTTGATGGGCCAACCCGCAAACGATCAGTCGGGTGCCCTGTTTCCGGCAGATGCCGGCCAACTCTGCCAGGGTCTCCATGCCCGAGGAGTCAACATAGATCACGTGGGACATGTCCAGCACCAGCGCTCTCGCCGGCAGGCCTGATTCGATGTTTTCGAGCAGCTTGACAGCCCCGAAAAACAGTGCACCACTGAGCTGGTAGGCATGGATGCCACGGCTTGTCTCGGACTCCGGCAATTCAAAGCGTTCACAGCGTGTGAGGCTGCTGATGCGGTAGATGAAGGTCAGGCAGGCAGCCACCAGGCCGACCTCGACCGCTACCGTCAGATCCAGAATCACGGTCAGCAGGAACACGGCCAGCAGCGTGATGCGGTAGGGCAGACGGTACTGGCGCAGCCTGGCGAATTCGCGCCACTCACCCATGTTCCAGGCCACAAACATCAGGATCGCGGCCAGGACAGCCAGGGGTACATGCCGGGCCAGCGGTGCGGCCACCACCACCACAATGAGCAGAATGGCCGCATGCGCCATGCCCGCCACCGGGCTGGTGGCCCCGCTCTTGATGTTGGTCATGGTCCGTGCGATGGTGCCTGTGGCCGGCATGCCGCCAAAAAAAGGAGTGACGATGTTGGCAATGCCCTGAGCCATCAGTTCCTGATCAGGGTTGTGGCGGTCGCCGGTGTGGGTGTCGGCGATGCGCGCGCACAGCAGGGATTCGATGGCCCCAAGCATCGCCAGGGTGCTGGCCGGCACGATGAGGAATCGGACAGTCTCCCAGGAAAAACTGGGCCAGACCAGGCCCGGCAGACTGGAGGGAATGCCGCCAAAACGGCTGCCGATGGTGTCCACTTCCAGACCGAGCAGCGCGACCGCCATGGTGCCGCCGGCCAAGGCGATGATGGAGCCGGGCATTTGTGCCAGCCGCGTACTCCACACGCTGGACGGTCCGATCCAGCGTGGCGCTGCCTGCCAGCCCACGATCAGGGCCAGCGCAACCACCGCCAAGCCCAGGGCATGCCAATTCACAGTGTTCAGATGGTTGCCGACGCTGGACACGATGCCAAAAAAATGACTCGGCATCTTGTCGATCCGCAGGCCCAGAAAATCCTTGATCTGTGACACCGCCACCAGCACGGCAATGCCATTGGTGAAGCCGATGACGACAGCGACCGGCACAAAGCGGATCAGCACTCCGAGCTTGAGCAGGCCCATCAAGAACAGGATCACCCCCGACATGGCTGTGGCAATGATGAGATTGGCCAGTCCATACCGCTCCACGATGCCATAGACGATGACGATGAAAGCTCCCGCAGGACCGCCAATCTGCACACGGCTGCCGCCCAGAGCCGACACCAGAAACCCGGCAATGATGGCGGTGAACAGGCCGGTTTCAGGCTTCAGGCCACTGGCCATCGCAAAGGCCATCGCCAAGGGCAGAGCGACGATCGCCACCGTGGTGCCCGCCCCCAGGTCCTTGAGCAGTCGGGGCACCGTGTAGTCGCGCAGCGACTCCAGCAGATAGGGCCGAAAAGAAGAAAGTCTCCTCGATGCTGCTCGTTTGAACATGGGGCTTCAGTGGTGTGGCAGGTGTTTGTCCAGCACATCCTTCATCACTGGCCGGGCCACCACCAGTAACAGCAAAATGGCCAGAGGCACTGTGGACACGTAGCCAAGGTACTTGAAGCCCAAGGCTCCCAGCAAGCCGCCCGCAAAGAAATTGCCCAGCAGCGTCGCCAGCATCCGCAGTTTGCGACGGTCGCCGATGACCTTGGGAGCGGTTTGAAAGCGATTGAAGTAGAGCAGCTTACCCAGCTCAATGCCCAGATCTGTGGCCAGCCCGGTGACGTGGGTGGTGCGGATTTCAGCCTTTGAAATCTTGGTGATCACGGCATTCTGCAGACCCATGATGTAACACAACAGGAGTACCGTGAGGGGCGCAAACAGGGCGGCAAACACATTGATGCTGGCACCAAAGACCCCAAAAATCAGCAGCAGTCCTGATTCCAGCAGCAGAGGACGCGCATAGGCACCATGCAACTTGCGACGCAGGCTCCAGTTGACGATCCAGGCAGTGGAGGCAGCACCACCCAGAAAGGCCAGGAAAGCCGCAACCCCCGCCAGGGCCAGTGCAAACTGCCCGAGCACGATGTGGTCAGCCATGGCGGACACCACACCCGTCATGTGAGAGGTGTATTGGCCTACCGCCAAGAAGCCTCCAGCATTGGTTGCTCCCGCCACGAAACTCAGCATGGCACCCAAATGCACGTTGGCGCGCTGGGAGCGTTGTACGTCTGTCCAGCCGCGCACGAAAGGGATCACTGGCTCGCTTTCATGCTGGGTGGGATCGGGGCCGCCTAGAACTGGAACTCGGCCGGCAGGTATTTGGCCATCAGGTCCTCGTAGTAGGGCTTGACGGTGGCCAGGGCGGGCCGGTTGGGATTTTTGGAATACAGATCGTAGGGGTTGAACTTCAGCACCCAGGGCAGCATGGCGCGGTCCTGCGCGTTGCACAGGTGGTCGTATTGCCCTTCACGGTGCCAGCTGTAAAAGCTGTGAAAGCGGATCATGTACAGGGCTTCGAGCGGCAGATGTTTGTGCAGCAGGTGGTACAGGTATTCGTCGTGGCCCCAACTCATGTGGACGTTCTCAAGCCCGCAGTGGGGTGCATACACGCCGTGCAGCGTCTGCAGCTCGGGGCGGTCTTTGTCTGGGTTGAGCGCAAAGAACTCGCTGTACACAATCTTCGGCGACCAGGCGCATCCGGTGGGGAAGGTGTCGCCCACCACGGCCCACTGGGGTTCGCCAAACAGACATAGCACCTTGCCCAGGTCGTGCACAAAGCCGGTCAGCACCATCCAGTCGGGCTGGCCATCGGCGCGCATGGCCTCAGCCGTCTGGATCAGGTGGTCGATCTGTGGCAGCGCGATGTCCGGGTCGCTGTCGTCCACCAAGGTGTTCAGGTAGTCCAGCGCCGCCCATGGCGTCATGCGCTGGCGCGTGAAGGACAGGAATTCTTTCTTCTTCGCCAGCACGAAATCGTGCGTCTGGTGGGTGTGGTTTTGCTTGTAGAAATCGCGCACGCGGTCGAAGGTCTCGCTCACCTGGGGTGCGGCATAGTTGCGATAGGCAGCCTTGTCGGCCGCAGGTTTGTCGAGGGTTTCAGCCATGGCGATCCTTTGCGAAACCGGATTATGCGACGGTCAGCGTACGGATGGGGCAGCGGGGGCGCACCGAGGCCTGCTGGATCGCGGTCAGCGCCCCGCGGGCAAACGTTCGAACCGCAGGCCCTTGGCGGTGCGATTCGGAAACCCCTTCCAGACGGTGTGATCGGGCTTGGGCTGTCCTTGCGCATCCATCGACCACACCCCTTGTTCCGACACCGGTACCAGGTCCAGATAGGCATCCATGGTGGCGTCGGCGCGCAGATATTTGCCCAGCCAGGCGGTCATGAAGTGCTGCGAGACGTTGTTCATGCGCACGTTGTCCCACACCGCATCGATGTAATGGTTGGCCATCGTGGCACCAGTCTTGGGGTCTACCGTCTGGGCTTCGAGGGGAGGGGGCATGGGCGCCCCTGCATTGTGGTTGGCGTGTTCGAAGGTCAGCAGCCCACGGTCCGCTCGGGTGGCGAGCTGCCATGTGGCACGCACGCCTTTTTCGTAGTCCGAGACATCGTCCACCGATCCGGCGATGAAGAGCGTCGGTGTGCGCATGCCCTGAAGCGTCTGAGCGTCGAACACGCCGCGCACGGTGCCCCACGGTGCAAACGCGATGATCGTCTTCACGCGGGGATCGGGCAACTGCTGGTGCGTGGTGCTGCCCGCCAAGTGGATGCCCAGCAACCCGTGGGGAACAGCGAAGGGCGGTTCATTGGCTTCCACCGCCTTGCGGCTCACGCCACTGCCGGCAGAAATGAGTGCACCATAGCCACCCATGGAGTAACCGACGATGGCAGCGCGGTCGGCGTCAACACGGCCCTGCAGGAAGGAGCCCGCATCGCGCGAGAGCCGGGCCATGGCGTTGAGGACAAACATCTGGTCCAGCGGACGATTGACCAGCGTGGACGCAAAGCTGCGGGGACCCAGCGCGTCGTATGTGGAGTCAGTGTGGTCGATGGCCGCCACCACGTAGCCCTTGGAGGCCAGGTTCTCCGCCAAAGGCGAGAGCAGAAAGCGGTTGCCCGGGAAGCCGTGCGAGACGATCACCAAGGGAGAAGGTGCACCCGCAGCGGGCGCTGCATCGCGCACTGCGCGGCCACGCAAGGCCACCTCGGTCTTGCCATCACGCACCAGTGCGCGCAGGTTGGTGTCGCCAACAGCCCCAGCCTGCGCCGGGTACCAGACCTCGACGGTCAGCGCACGGTCGCTGCGGGGCAACGGGGCAGGCAAGGGTGCACGCGGATCAATCTGCAAAAGATCCAGCTGTGCTGGGTTGACCAATCGCAGCGTGCGCACCCCGATGGCGTGGGGGCCGTAGGCCGCAAGCGCCGGCGCATCCGCCCGGACGGTGTCGATCCGGTTCTGGGCTTGAGCCGTGACAGTCACCAGCCCCAGAAGCACGCACACAAATGTGCGGGTCAAGCGGGCACGGCGTACGCGCATTGCAGGGCTTGCAAAGGTCATGGTGTCTCTCCTGAAGTGCTGCGGATTGGGATTTGGTGCAGGCCCTGACTCTAGCGCACCCGCATGCCAGGCTGCGCGCCAGGCCAGGGCTCCAGCACGTGGATGCCGGGCTGGGCCTTTTCGTCGGCGTGGCTGGCGGCCAGCACCATGCCTTCGCTGACACCGAACTTCATCTTGCGCGGCGCCAGGTTGGCCACCAGCACCGTGAGCTTGCCGACCAGCTGCTCGGGTTTGTACGCGCTGGCGATGCCGCTGAAGACATTGCGTGTCCTGGGTTGACCATCTTCACCGGTCTCGCCCGCGTCGAGTGTGAGGCGCAGCAGCTTGGTGCTGCCTTCGACCGCCTCGCAGTTGACGATTTTGGCGACGCGCAGGTCGATCCTGGCGAAGTCGTCGATGCTGATAGTGGGAGCAATATCCTCGCCGCCAGGCCGCAGGGCCTTGGGTTGCAGCGGCGGTTCGAACAGGGCTTCGAGTTGCTCTGGTGTGACGCGCTGCATGAGGTGTTGGTAGGGCTGGATGGTGGTTGGCGCCGACAGGGGACGTGTTTTCAAGTCTTCCCAATTCAAATCTGGCGCGTTGAAAAGCAATTCGACCTGTTTCGCCAAGCCGGGGAGGACTGGCTTGAGGTAGATGGTCAGTTTGTAGAAGCCATTGAGGCAAGTTGTGCAAACCTTATGGAGCTTGCCATGCAGGGCTGGATCCTTTGCCAGATTCCAGGGCTTTTCAGAATCCCAATACGCATTGATCTTGTCAGCGTAAGACATGATCAAGCGCATGGCTAATCCAAATTCGCGGTCTTCGTAAGCGCGACGCACAGAATCCTCAATTTCCATGGAGCCACCCATGGCAGCGTCGCTTGTTACGACGTTGATCGACTCGAACAGCGTGGTGCCATCCGTAGAAGACAAGAGCTTGCCGCCAAAGTGCTTGGTGATGAATCCCGCCGCCCGGCTTGCAATATTGACGTACTTCCCGATCAGATCGCTGTTCACCCGCAGCATGAAGTCTTCGGCATTGAAGTCGATGTCCTCGTTGCGGCCCGAGAGCTTGGCGGCCAGGTAATAGCGCAGCCATTCGGGGTTCATGCCGAGCTTGAGGTACTTGAGCGGGTCCAGGCCAGTGCCGCGGCTCTTGCTCATCTTCTCGCCGTTGTTCACGGTCAGGAAGCCATGCACGTACACGCGGTCGGGCGCCTTGCGGCCGCTGAAATGCAGCATGGCCGGCCAGAACAGGGTGTGGAAGGTGACGATGTCCTTGCCGATGAAGTGGATCTGTTCCAGGCCCGGCTGCGCCATGTAGGCGTCGTAGCTTGGGCTTTGCGGGTCAGCTTTGCCGCGCTTCTCCAGCAGGTTCTTCAGGGAGGCGAGGTAGCCCACCGGCGCGTCCAGCCACACATAGAAGTACTTGAGAAGCGCGGCAAA
>JBDKJB010000025.1:0-10320 GCA_039796835.1 Pseudomonadota bacterium
AGCGACATCAAGTACTACCTGACCAAGATCTCGCGCGAGGCGCTGGGTGAAAACGAGGCCAAGCGCTGGACCGACATCATCAGCTTCACCATCAACATGGAGCAGATCGGCGACATCATCGAGCGCATCGTGCAGGACATCGAAGACAAGAAGATCGCCACAGGCCGCGAGTTTTCCGACGCCGGCATGGGGGAAATATGCGATCTGCACGCCCGGCTGATTGACAACCTCCGTCTGGGCATGAGCGTGTTCCTCAACGGAACGGTGCGCGAAGCCCAGCGCTTGCTGGAAGAAAAGACACGCTTTCGGGACCTGGAACGCCAGTACGCGGCCACCCACCTCGAGCGATTGGGCAACAAGACCATGCAGAGCATCGAAACGAGTTCGCTGCACCTGGATCTCATCAGTGACCTCAAGCGCATCAACTCTCACGTGTGCTCGATTGCCTATCCGATCCTGGATTCAGCAGGTGTCCTGGCCCCCAACCGGTTGCGCCAGTCAGCGTTGCTCGACACCCCTCAGTAGCGCAGCGCCGCGACCAGAATCAAGGCTGCCTCGAGTGTGAAGGCGTCTGCATGCAGTCGATCCAGCACTTCCGCCCGTTCGAGCAGTTCAAAGCGGTCCACCTCTCCATCCATGTTGACGGGCTCCAAGCCTTCCGGCACCAAGGCACTGAACCAGTCGATGCGTTCGACGGTGTAGCCGATGCCCCGGTCCGCCAGGCCGTCTGAAGGTTTCTGGATCGAGACTGTGCCGCCGTGCTCCACACCGTGAAGCTGGGGCAGATGCAGGCCGGCTTCCTCTTGTGTTTCGCGCGCCAAGGCATCCTGCAGGCTGTCCTGGGCTGGCACCATGCCACCGACCATGGTGTCCCACATGCCTGGGTCATTGGCCTTGGTCAAGGCTCGTTGCTGCACCCACATGCGACCATCTGGTACCCATCCCACCAGGTGCACCGCCCGAGTGGCAATGCCCAGGGGTCGGACAGCACCACGCTCCACGCTCCCGAGTATGTCACCTGACTCACTGACCACCGCCAACTGTTCGCCCCGCCAATAGCGGGCCACATGCCCGACTTGCGCGTCGCGCATGGCATGGGCGACCCGGTTCAAATTGGAAGTGATGTCGGCCTGCAAACGACCTAGAAGTGCCCAACCATCGGGTTGCAGGGCCAGGCAGTCGAGCGCCAACGCATCCAGCACACCAACCTTGACCGAACCGACGACCTGCTGCCTCGCCAGCAAGGGCACCCGCGCGCCCAAGGGGGCCTGCCGCGCGCGCGCCTCCAGACGTGCGAGCCAGTCGTTCAAAGCGTCAGGATGGTGCAGCCCGTGGTCTTGCGGGCCTCCAGGTCGCGGTGCGCCTGCTGCACGTCGGCCAGAGCGTAGGTCTGGTCGATGCGAATCTTCACCGCGCCATTCAAAATCACGGCACACAGGTCCTCCATCATCGCCTGGTTGGTTTCTCGTGACGAAATATGGGTGAACAAGGTCTGGCGGGTCACATAGAGTGAGCCCTTGGCGCCCAGGATGCCAGGTGCAAAGGCTGGCGCTGGCCCCGAGGCATTGCCAAAGCTGGCCATCAGGCCAAAAGGCTGCAGGCAATCCAGTGACTTGTCCCAGGTGTCCTTGCCGACCGAGTCGTACACCACCTTCACACCTTTGCCCCCGGTGATCTCCTTGACACGACTGAGGAAATCCTCTTTGGCATAGTTGATGACGTGTGTCGCACCATGCTCCTTGGCCAAAGCGCATTTCGCATCACTGCCTGCTGTGCCGATCAGTTGATAGCCCAGGGCCTTCGCCCATTGGCAGGCGATCAGGCCTACACCGCCCGCTGCCGCATGGAAAAGGATGTGGTCACCCGCTTGCAGCCCCATCACTGGCAGGGTGCGCTTGAGCAGATATTGCGCCGTCAGGCCCTTGAGCATCATGGCCGCGCCGGTTTCAAACGAAATGGCGTCCGGCAATTTACAGACGTTCTTTGCCGGCATCACACGCGCCTCGGAATAGCTGCCAGGCGGATTGGCGGCATAGGCGGCGCGATCACCCACCCTCAGGTGCTCCACGCCCGCACCAACCGCTTCCACCACACCCGCCGCCTCCATGCCCAGCTTCAGGGGCATGGGCAACTGGTACAGGCCCGAACGCTGATACACGTCGATGAAATTCAGGCCGATGGCACGATGGCGGATGCGGATCTCGCCCGGGCCGGGGTCCCCGAGTGGCAACTCCGCGAGTTTCATTTCTTCGGGACCGCCGTTTTTTTCGATGATGACTGCTTTGACCATGGTCGTCCTCAATGGCAAACAAAGGAAAGATAGAGAAATGCTTGTGGCACAGCTAGTGGGTGCCGGGGTAGGCGCCGCCATCGGCCAGGATATTCTGGCCATTGATGTAACCGGCGTGCTGACTGCACAGGAAAGCGCAGATCGCACCAAACTCGTCCGGGTGGCCCAGCCGTTTGGCGGGGATGCCGTCCTTGCGTGCCTCGATCAGTTGTTCGACTTCAACGCCTTGCTTCTTTGCGCTGTTCGAAAAGGTGGTGCGGATGCGATCGGTATCGAACACGCCCGGCAAGAGGTTGTTGATGGTCACACCCCGGCCCGCAATCCGGCTGCTGCGGGAGACCCCGGCCACAAACCCCGTCAATCCTGACCGTGCGCCATTGGACAGGCCCAGCACATCAATGGGTGATTTGACCGCACTGCTGGTGATGTTGATGATGCGGCCGAAACCGCGCTCACACATTCCGTCGACGGTCGCTTTGATGAGTTCAATGGGTGTCAGCATGTTGCCGTCAACCGCCTTGATCCAGGTGTCGCGGTCCCAGTCTCGAAAATCACCTGGCGGAGGGCCACCCGCGTTGTTGACAAGAATGTCATAACCCGTGTGGGCCGACATTACCGCCGCCCGTCCCTGCGCCGTTGTGATGTCGCAGGCCACCGTGAGGATCTGTACCCCAGGGGCCGCATGGTTTGCTCGCAGATCCGCGGCGCTGGACTCCAGCACATCTTGGGTGCGCGCGTTCATGACAACGTTGACACCTTCTCTCACCAGTGCTTTCGCGCACCCCAAGCCCAAGCCCTTGCTGGCGGCGCACACCAGCGCCCATTTGCCTTGAATGCCCAAATCCATGAAAAATTCCTCACTCAAATGTCGATGCCTTGGGATAATAAGCGCATGCAGTCGTTTGACACAGCCCCCGTGTTGCGCCAGTGGATCGCAGCGCTGAGCATTCTTCTGTGCACAGCGCTGTTTTTGCTGCCTGCTGGGGCGCAAACGGGCGAAATGATGACCGTGAAACGTCAGACTGAGTTGCGCAGCGGCCCTTCTGCCACGGACCCTGTGGTGGGAACCCTCGCAGCGCAGTCACAGGTCGCGCATCAAGCCGGTCGGCAGGGCCCCTGGGTCGAAGTGAAGGACGCAGCCAATCGCAGCGGGTGGGCGCACATGTTTGACCTGGCTGGTGCATCGGCCAGCGGCGGCGGCAACATCGCAACCAATGCATTGCGCGGCATCAGCAGCCTGTTTGGCGGAGGCCGATCTGCCAGTGCGCAGACAGGGACCTCAACAGTGGGCATCCGCGGTTTGGGAGCAGAGGACCTGGCCCGCTCCCAACCCAACATCAATGCGGTGCTGATGATGGAGACCATGCGTGTGGATGCGGTGCAGGCGAGGGGCTTTGCTTCAGACGCGCGGCTGCAAACTGAAACTGTTGAAGCTCTGCCGACTCCACCCCCGCCGATGCAGCCGGGCGGTGAGGGCAGCCGGCCATGAGCTGCCGCCAAACCAGCCATCGTGGCCGCTCCCTTTACTTGGCCGGCGGATGTTTGCTGCTGTCCTTGTGCGGCATTGCAACTCCCCAGGCCCGGTCCCAGGACTCGGGGCAACAGCTGTTGCAGCAGCTCCTGCGGCAAGGTCCGGCCGGTACGCCAGCTCAGCCCCTGCCTGCCCAGCGGACACCACTTGCGCCTTCGGCGCAAGCGCAGTCGGCTCAGCATGGCAGTGGCAATCTTCTGCAGCTGCTGATGAACCCGAACGCGCCCTTGCCCAGTGCCCAGCCTGCACCCACTGCCACCACTCCGCCTCCAGGCCAGACAACCAATCTCTTTCAACTGCTGAGCCAGTCGATGGACAACATCGATGAGCCCAAAGAGATCGAGATTGGTCGGCAGCTTTCTGCGGTCCTGTTGGGCAGCAAGCCCCTTCTGTCGGACATGATCATTCAGCGCTACGTGAACCGCCTGGGTCGCTGGATCAGTCTGCACTCCTCTCGGCCGGATCTCCCATGGACCTTTGCCGTGCTCAACGACCCAGGCTTCAATGCGTTTGCCGCCCCGGGGGGCTATGTGTTCGTGACCAAGGGATTGTTGGACCGGGTGAGTGACGAGAGTGAGCTCGCGGGCATCTTGGCACATGAGATCAATCACATCACTGAAAAGCACCATCTCAAAGCCATCCGAAAAAATGCCCAGACAGGCCTGTTCACACAGCTGCTCGCATCCCGGCTGGCTCAGTCTGTGGGTGCAGGGCTGTCACAGCAGATCCTGAGCGTTGGTCGCGACATCTACAGCAAAGGCCTTGATCGGGATGATGAATTTGAAGCGGATCGCCAGGGCGTCGCGCTCGCCGCGCGAGCCGGTTTTGACCCCTATGGGCTGCCGGCGGTATTGCATCAGCTGCGCATGGTGACACCCGACGACGGCGCATTCACGCTGACCATGAGCACGCACCCAGCCCCCCAATTGCGATTGGATCAACTGGAAACAGCTATGGGCAAACGTCTTGATGCCTTCAGCGGTCGGCCTGTCGTGCCGCTTGCCCAGCGCCTGGGGCGCTGACACTGCGTTCAAAATCCCGCAACCAAGCCGTCCCGCCGCGAATCGCTTGCGGCGAGGTAACCTTCAACCGCCGGGCTGCCCATTCGCCAGATGAACTGGCCTGCGCCGAAGTCCTGATAGGAATCATTGATAACAGCCATTTGATGCCCGAGGGCGCTCAAGCCCTGGACGGTCTCTGCCGGCATCGTGTGTTCGACGTTGATCTCCAGCCCTTGATTGAAACGCCAGCGCGGCGCGTCACAGGCCGTTTGTGGAGCCTGATGAAAATCCAGCATCCGCACCAGGGTCTGCATGTGGCCTTGCGGCTGCATGTTGCCCCCCATCACCCCAAAGCTCATCTGGGGCCGCCCGCCCCGCGTGAGGAAGGCTGGAATGATGGTCTGGAAGGGCCGCTTGCGAGGCGCAACCACATTCGGACTGGCAGGGTCCAGGCTGAAACCATGCCCTCGATTCTGCAAACTGATGCCAAAATTGGGCTCCACGCAGCCCGACCCAAATCCCATGTAGTTGCTCTGGATGAAACTCACCATCATACCGCGCTCGTCAGCGGCTGTCAGGTAGATCGTCCCCCCCTGCACCGGATTGCCAGGCGCGAAGGGCTGCGCCCGTCGCGTGTCAATCATTCGTGCCCGCCGGGCCAGGTAGGCATCATCGAGCAGGTTTTCGGGCGGCATTTCCATGGTCCGGATATCACTCACGTAGCGGTACACATCCGCAAAAGCGAGCTTCATGGCTTCAATTTGCAGGTGCTGCGCCTGCACACTGTCTGGCCTGAGGGCAGCAAGGTCAAATTGCTCGAGAATGCCCAGCGCAATCAATGCTGCGATCCCCTGACCATTGGGGGGGATTTCGTGCAGTTCGTGTTCACGGTACCGGCGCTGCAGCGGCGTGACCCATTCGCACTGGTGGGCAGCCAGGTCTGCAGCCGAGAGCCCCCCCCCATGAGCTTGGGCAAACACCGCCAGGGCGGCTGCAATTTCACCCCGGTAAAAAGCTTCCCCCTTTGTCTGTGCGATCAAGCGCAATGCTTTCGCGGCCGCCTTGAACTCAAACATCTCGCCGATGTGCAACGCTCGTCCACGTGGCAAAAAGGCTTGGGCAAAACCGGGCATGGCCTGCAATTCTGCGACCGGTGCAGCCCACTTGCCGGCCACCACGGGCGGCACGGCGTAGCCCCGTTCGGCGATGTCGATGGCTGGCGCCAGGAGGTCCGCAAAAGGCAACTTGCCGAAACGCTCGCTCAGAGCCACCCAGGCACTCACAGCACCCGGCACAGTGACTGAATCAATGCCTCGCTTCGGGGGAGCAAGGGCACCGGCGCCATACTTGCGCACGAAGTAGTCCCGTGTCCACGCCGCTGGCGAGCAACCCGAAGCATTGAGGCCATGCAACTGCTGACCATCCCACAGGATGGCAAATGCGTCGCTGCCCAGACCATTGCTGACCGGTTCACACACTGTCATGACGGCCGCAGCCGCAATGGCGGCATCGACCGCGTTACCACCCCGTTGCATCATCATCAAACCAGCCTGCGAACCCAGCGGGTGCGAAGTGGAGCAGACGTTGCGGGCAAACACCGGCATGCGCGGTGCAACATAGGGGTTGAAAAAATCGAAGGACATGGTGACCGGTTGTTGGTGAGCTCAATCGACCGCGATGCGTCGCTCAGCAATGATCGACTTCCATTTGGCAGAGTCGGCCGCCACCATGCGGGCAAACGCCGATGGCCCCGTTCCGACAGGCTCAATGCCCAGGCGGGCCAGTCGCTCCCGGACATCGGATTCCGTCAGCACCTGCTGTACCGCCAAAGCAATCCTGTCGCGCACATCTGCAGGCAAGCCTCGCGGACCATACAGCCCAAACCAGGTGTTGGATTCAAAACCGGGGACCACCTCACTCAGCGCTGGCAAATCCGGCGCCAGCGGGGAACGTTTGAGCGAAGTCACAGCCAAAGCCCTGAGACGGCCCTCGCGCACATGAGGCAGGCCTGTGGGCAAGCTGTCGAACATGAGGTCCAGCTTGCCGCTGGCCAGGTCGGGGATGGCCAGAGCCGTGCCACGGTATGGGATGTGGACAATGTACAAACCCATGGCCGACTTGAACAGCTCACCCGTCAGATGCACGATGGTTCCACTTCCGCTGCTGGCGAAATTCAACCGGCCTGGATTTTTGCGTGCATGCTCCACCCAATCTTTCACGGAGTGTGCAGGTGCATTGTTCGGCACCAGCATGATGGATGGCGCATTGCCCACGTGACTGATGGGTGTGAAATCCGCCTCGGCGCTATAGGGCATCTTGGGATTCAACGCCGGCCCGATGCTGTGGGTGCTGCTGGTGGCCAGCAACAGGGTGTAGCCGTCGGCTGGCGCTTTGGCAACCCAGTCTGAACCGAGACTACCCCCAGCCCCAGGTCGGTTTTCTACCACCAGGCCCTGGCCCAGCCGTTCACCGACTCGGGCGGCCAGCACCCGAGCGAACAGGTCGGTCGCCCCACCGGCTGGGAACGGCACCACCAATTTGACTGCTTTGGCAGGGTAGGCTTGAGCCCAGACCGTTGGCACGATTGAACTGGCCAGGGTTGTCAAGAAGAAGGTTCGGCGCTTGCAAGGATTTGAGATGGGCATACGAACTTCCTGTCCACGAACGGATGCATCAGAAAAAACGGCAGCCGAAGCTGCCGTTGAGGTTGGGGGAAGCATTCGGTACGAAGGCTTTCAGTCCTCGACAAACGCCTCTTCGCGCTTGTTCTTCACCGCCGGGAGCAACACGATCACCAGCAAGGCCAAAGCCGCCAGCAACAAGCCCAGCGACAGCGGTCGCGTGACGAACACGCTCCAGTCGCCGCGCGACAGCAACATCGCACGGCGGAGATTTTCCTCCATCATCGGCCCCAGGATAAAACCCAACAGCAAAGGTGCGGGTTCACATCCCAGTTTGATGAAGATGTACCCAACCACGCCAAAGATGCCAACCGTCCAGATGTCGAAGGTGTTGTTGTTGGTCGAATACACACCAATGGCGCAGAACAGCACAATGGCCGGGAACAGCCAGCGGTAGGGAACCGAGAGAAGTTTCACCCATATGCCAATCAGCGGCAGGTTCAGAATGACAAGCATCAGATTGCCGATCCACATCGAGGCGATCAACCCCCAGAACAGCTGCGGGTTGCTGGTCATCACCTGCGGGCCCGGCTGAATGTTGTGGATCGTCATGGCACCCACCATCAAGGCCATCACGGCGTTGGGCGGGATGCCCAGGGTCAGCAGGGGGATGAAGCTGGTTTGCGCGCCGGCGTTGTTGGCAGCTTCAGGTGCAGCCACGCCCCGGATGTTGCCTTTTCCAAATGCAGGCTCACCGGGTCGGAGTTTTGTCTTCTTCTCGATCGTATAAGCCGCAAAGGCCGCCAACAGGGCTCCGCCACCGGGCAGAATTCCCAATGCCGATCCCAAAGCCGTGCCGCGCAACACAGCAGGTGTCATCAACTTGATGTCTTCCACGCTGGGGTAGAGGTGCGTGACCTTGCCAGTGAACACTTCGCGATCTTCTTCGCTGTGCGACAAATTGTGAATGATCTCACCGTATCCAAACACGCCCATCGCAATGGTGATGAAGCCGATGCCGTCGGTCAGTTCAGGGATGTCAAAGCTGAACCGCGCCACGCCGGAGTTCACGTCGGTGCCGACCAGACCCAACAACAGGCCCAAAATGATCATGCCCACCGCCTTGACCAGCGAACCCGAAGCCAGCACCACGGCGCCGATCAGGCCCAGGATCATCAGCGAAAAGTACTCGGCGGGACCGAACTTGAAGGCGACTTCGGTCAAAGGTGCAGCAAAAGCTGCCAAGATGAGCGTGCCCACGCAACCGGCAAAAAACGAACCGATGCCCGCCGCGGCGAGCGCAGGGCCCGCTCGCCCGTTCTTGGCCATTTGATGCCCATCGATCACTGTGACCACAGATGATGCCTCACCCGGCAGATTCACCAAGATGGCTGTGGTAGAGCCACCGTATTGCGCGCCGTAGTAGATGCCAGCCAGCATGATCAGTGCTGCCAGCGGAGGCAAAGCGTAGGTCGCAGGCAAGAGCATGGCGATGGTCGCCACGGGGCCGATGCCAGGCAACACACCAATCAGCGTGCCCAACAGACATCCGATGAAGGCGTAAATCAGGTTTTGCAGCGTAAACGCTGCACCAAACCCCAATGCGAGATTGTTGAAGAGTTCCATGCTGGCTCCTTTAACCGGTGATGAAGGTCGGCCAGACCGGAAATTGCAACTTAAGCAACATGACGAAGGCCAGATAACTCATGACAGAAAGAATGGCAGACAACACCAGCGACTCCTTCAGGCTGAATTTGTCTCCCGCCATGCCCGCAACGATGGTGACGCCAAAAATGGCCACGATGAGCCCCATCGCCGGCACCTTGAGACTGGGCAGACCGCCAAGCAGCACGCCGAAGGCGAGGTTGGATGCGATGATGAAGAACAGCGGCTTCCAGGCAAACGCGCCAATCTTGTCACCATCTTTCGTCTTTTTGACGACAGACGTGTACAACACCACCGCCCCGATACCAGCCAGGATGTAACCCAGCAGACGCGGGAAATACCCCGGCCCCATGCGGGCGCCATTGCCCATGCTGTAGGACGTGGCGCCATAGGCAAACAGCAGACCAATCACCAGGAACATCAACCCGGAATAGAAGTCCTTTTGACTTTTGATACCCATATCGGAGATCTCCTCAATCTTGTAAGAACCTCGGCATTGTCACTCCGCAAAGACATGCGCCTGTTGTGGGTATCACCTAGGGCAAACCACTAAGCTTGCAGCCGTGTCACTGGAGCGGGGGTGTCGCGGCCAGCACTTCGCCGATCATGGTCTTGCCAGCCGCAACCTGCATGGCACCGGCCAGCCGCAAGGGGCGCATGCCGTCCTTCAGCGCCTGCCGCCGCAGGTTCAGCAGGTTCGGCTCATGGGTCAGCTTCGCCTTGAAGTCCTCGGTCACGGTCAGCAGTTCATACAGACCCAAACGTCCGCGGAACCCGGTCATCCGGCAGTCCACACAACCCACGGCCTTGTAGGGTTTGAAACTGCCCGACAGTGTCCAGGGTGACACCAGCGCGCCCATGTCCTCGCGAGACGTCTCTTTGTCGGGGACCTTGCAGGCTTCGCACAGGGTGCGCACCAGCCGCTGGGCCAGCACGCCCAACAGGGTCGAATTGATAAGGTAGGCTGGCACCCCCAGCTCCACCAGGCGAGACACTGCCGCGGGCGCGTCATTGGTGTGCAGGGTGCTGAACACCAGATGCCCGGTCAGGGCAGCCTGCACGGCCATGTCCGCGGTCTCAAGGTCGCGGATCTCGCCCACCATGATGATGTCAGGGTCCTGCCGCATCAGAGCCCGCAGTCCTTCCGCAAAACCGAAGTCGAGCTGAGGCTGCACCTGCGTCTGATTGAAGGCGGGTTCGATCATTTCGATC
>JBDKJB010000026.1:0-10023 GCA_039796835.1 Pseudomonadota bacterium
GCTCATCGGCGCCTTCTATTACCTGCGTGTTGTCAAGGTCATGTACTTTGACAACCCCGCCAGCACTGCCGCCATTGATGCTCCCACCGATGTGCGTGCTGTGCTGTCGGTCAACGGCTTGCTGGTGCTTGGCCTGGGCATCCTGCCAGGCGGCTTGATGGCGCTGTGTGCAGAGGCCATCAAGCAAATGCTGGCCTGAACATGCAAGGGGGCCGCTTGTGGGGCCGAACTGGAGCCTGACCCTCTATCTGCTGCTGGCCGTGCTGGCGGCCAACCTGCCCTTTGTGAACCAGCGCGCCCTTGGCGTGGCCGTCACCCTGCGTGCCGGCAAACCGGTGTGGTGGCGTCTGCTGGAGCTGGTGGTGCTGTATGTCCTGGTGGGCGGTGCGGGGCTGTGGCTGGAACACCGGGTGGGGCAGATCGCCTCCCAGCGGTGGGAGTTCTACGCCATCACGGCCACGCTGTTTGTGACCTTTGCCTTCCCCGGTTTTGTCTTTCGCTACCTGCTCAAGCGGCCAGGCGGGCACAGCACACCATGAAAGTCCTGGATCTCGCCTGTGCCCACGGCCATGTGTTCGAAGGCTGGTTCGGCTCCGAGGCCGACTACCTGGATCAGCGCAGCCGCGGGCTGCTTGAATGCCCTCTGTGCGGCAACGCCGAGGTGTCCAAACGCCTGAGCGCCCCGCGCCTGAACCTCGGCCCCCAGGCCCCGGTGGCCCAAGCTCCTGTGGCATCCCCCCACCTGGCTGCCAGCAGCCCCGCCAAAGACCCTGGCACCGTGTTGTCCGCTGTTGCTGCAGCTGACCCCGAATTTGCCAAAGCCTGGATGGAAATGGCCAAACGCGTGCTGGCCCACACGACGGATGTGGGTGACAAGTTTGCCGACGAAGCGCGCAGGCAGCATTACGGTGAAGCCGAGGAGCGCGGCATCCGTGGCCGCGCTACGCCAGAGCAGACCCAGGAATTGCTGGAAGAGGGCATCGCCGTCATGCCCTTGCCCCTGCCCGAAGCGCTCAAAGGCCCCTTGCAGTAACCTGGGGGTGCCGTGAGATGAAATATCTGAAATACAGCAGATGTTTCAAAACAACTCAAAAATTTCCGGCACGGAAAAACACTGATTTGCTCCCATAAATGGAGCAAATATTTGAATTTATTCGTCTGAATTGACTTCCAAACCGAATTGCAACGAAGCCAGACGGGCATAGACTCCGCCCTGAGCGACCAATTCGGCATGGGTGCCTTGCTCCACCAGTTGCCCCTGGTCCAGCACAATGATTCGATGGGCCTTCTGGACGGTGGCCAGCCGGTGCGCAATGACCAGGGTGGTGCGGCCCTGCATGGCTGACTCCAGTGCGGCCTGCACCATGCGCTCGCTTTCGGCGTCCAGGGCGCTGGTGGCCTCGTCCAGCAGCAGCAGAGGCGGGTTCTTCAGCATCGCACGCGCGATCGCGATGCGTTGGCGCTGGCCGCCGGACAGGCGAACGCCTCGCTCGCCCAGGAACGTCTGGTATCCCTCCGGCAGGGCGCAGATGAAGCTGTCTGCAAAAGCGGCCCGAGCGGCTGCCTCCACCTCTGAGTCTGTGGCTCCGGGCTTGCCGTAGCGGATGTTGTCCATCGCGCTGCTCGAGAAGATGACCGCATCCTGCGGCACGATGCCGATGCGGCCCCTCAGGGCCTGCAAGTCCAGGTCACGAACCGGAACGCCGTCCAGCACGATGGGGCCTGAGGCAGCGTCAGCGTCATAAAAGCGCAGCAGCAGCTGGAATACCGTGCTCTTGCCCGCACCACTGGCCCCCACCAGGGCCACCGTCTCACCGGGCGCCACGTCCAGACTGAAGTGTGACAAAGCCGTTTGAGAAGGCCGTGACGGGTAGTGAAAGCTCACGTTGTCAAACTGCACGCGGCTGCCGTTCCGCGGAGCTGGCAGGGCCTGCGGCCGGTCGGGGGACTGGATGGGTGAATGGCTGTGCAGCAGCTCCATCAGACGCTCGGTCGCCCCCGCAGCGCGCAGCAGATCGCCATAGGTTTCACCCAGCACGGCGAAGGCACTGGCCAGGATGATCACGTACACCACCGTCTGTCCGAGGTGCCCGGCGCTGATGCGACCGGCCATCACCGCCTGGGTGCCCTGGTAGAGGCCCCACAGAAGTGCCGCTGAGGTGGCAATGATGATGAAAGCCACCAGCACGGCGCGCGCCTTGCTTCGGCGCACAGCGGTCTTGAAGGCTGCGGTGGTGGAGGCATCAAAGCGTTGGCTCTCAGCGCCTTCAGCGGTGTAACTTTGCACGACCGGGATGGCATTGAGCACCTCAGCGGCGATGGCAGACGAATCGGCCACGCGGTCCTGGCTGGCACGGCTCAATCTGCGCACACGACGGCCAAAATAGATGCTCGGCAGCACCACCAGGACGAGGATGCCCAGCACCTGCACCATCACATAGGGGTTGGTCCACACCAGCATGATCAGTGCGCCGCTGCCCATCACCAGATTCCGCAAGCCCATGCTCAGCGAGGAGCCGACCACGGTCTGCACCAAGGTGGTGTCGGCAGTCAGGCGGCTCAGCACCTCACCGGTCTGGGTGGTTTCAAAAAACTCGGGGCTCTGGCGCAGCACATGGCCGTACACAGCATTGCGCAGGTCGGACGTGATGCGTTCGCCCAGCCAACTCACCATGTAAAACCGCGCGGCAGAAAACAGGCCCAGCGCGACGGCTACGCCGAACAACAACCCGAATGAATTGCGCAAAGCCATGGCTTGGGCACCACGGTCTGACGGGGCCAGACCATTGTCAATGAGTGTCTTGAGCGCAGCAGGGAACAGCAGCGTGGCGATGGCTGCCATCACCAGGAACACCCCTGCCAAAGCAATGCGGCCACGGTAAGGCCGAAAGAAAGGCAACAAGCCGCTGAGCGATCGGGGGGAGCTGGTGGCGCGTTCGGCTGTGGAGTTGGAAGTCATGCAATCAGGGAAACAGACGGGGACGAAGCTCCAGCGACGGGCCCATGGCCTCTATTGTCTCAGAATCAAAACGTCATCTGTGTATTGTGCATAGTCGTCAGTTGCTATTAAAAAAATAGTAAAAGGCGATTATTGATATCGTGCATCTTCGCCAGGTCCGGCATCCATTTGGGTCGGGTGCTCTCCCCGATGTGGACGGTGACGTGACTTGCGTCGGGCTATATTCGGACCATGTTTTCAGACAAACTCTCTCTGCCTACGATCACTGATGTGCAAACCGCTGCCCGCCGCTTGCAGGGCGTCGCACATCGCACCCCTGTACTTACCAGCCGTACTGCCAACGAACTGATGGGCGCAGAGGTGTTTTTCAAATGCGAAAACCTCCAGCGCATGGGTGCCTTCAAGTTCCGCGGAGCCTACAACGCCATGGCTGCACTGGACGCCGCCCAGCGGCAAGCGGGTGTGGTGTGCTTTTCTTCGGGGAATCACGCGCAGGCCGTGGCTTTGTCGGGGCAGCTGCTGGGTGTGGCTACTGTCATTCTCATGCCCCAAGATGCCCCGCCGCTCAAGCTCTCTGCCGTGCGCCAGTATGCGGCTGGCAATGCAGCGCTGGGCGTTACGGGTCCGAGCGAAGTGATCCTGTATGACCGTTTCAAGGACGACCGCGAAGCCATGATGGAGCACCTGGCGCGAGAGCGGGGCCTGACGCGCATCCCGCCTTACGACCACTTTGACGTGGTGGCCGGTCAAGGCACCGCTGCTTTGGAGTTGCTGCAGGACGTGGGCCCCCTGGATGCCCTGTACGTCTGTCTGGGCGGTGGCGGTTTCCTGGCAGGCAGTGCAGTGGTCGCCAAAGGCCTGCATCCTGCTATGGCTGTGTACGGCGTCGAGCCCCTGGCGGGCAACGACGCCCAGCAGTCCCTGGCAGCGGGGCATGTGGTGCGCATCGATACGCCGCAAACCATTGCAGATGGTGCGCAAACCCAAAGCATCGGTGAGATCAATTTCGCGCTGATATCGAAAACGGTGGACGCGGTGCGAACGGTGACGGATGCCGCCCTGGTCGATGCCATGCATTTTTTTGCGGAGCGCATGAAGATGATCGTTGAGCCGACAGGCGCACTTGCCTGGGCGGGCGCGCTGGCAGACGGCGCTTCGGGCGCTTCGGGCGCTGCGGCGGCGCTGCGCGGCAAGCGCATCGGGGTCATGATCAGTGGTGGCAACGTGGATCTGGGAACTTTTTCACGCTTGATGGCTGAGCGGCAGCAAAGCCGCGACAAAGTGTGAATTGTTTGGCATTTGCTGCGGTGCACAGTCGTTGACGTTTTGTTGCAGCTGGATACATTGGAGCCATGTCGGTGCTGAGGCGATACCCGCAGCGAGCACAGTGCCAGTGAACCCGTGGTGCTACCGGCGCGAATACTGAAGACAGGCCACCAACTCCGGTTCGTGGCCTGTTTTTTTTATGGTTTCAATTTGGCAAAAGCCGACGCCATCGCATTGTGGATGGGCGGATTCGCTGGTGCGCGGCGTTGGCCGGCAGCTGACGGGGTGTAGCGGTCCCGGCTCTCGCCGGCCTGCGCGCCTGAAGGCGCACCCAGCTTCATCGTCAGAGAGATGCGTTGCCGGGCGGGGTCCACCTCCAGCACCTGCACCTTCACGATGTCGCCGGTCTTGACCACTTCACGCGCATCGCTCACAAACCTGTGGGCCAGCTGACTCACATGCACCAGGCCATCCTGATGCACCCCCAAGTCCACAAATGCGCCAAAGGCCGCCACATTGCTCACGGTGCCCTCCAGCGTCATGCCCGGCTTCAGGTCAGCCATGGTCTGAACCTGTTCATTGAGCTGCGCCACCTTGAAGTCCGGGCGTGGGTCACGGCCGGGTTTCTCCAGTTCCTGCAACACGTCGCGGACGGTGATGATGCCAAACCGGCCGTCGGCAAAGTGCTCGGGCCGCAAGGCCTTGAACACTTCACTGCGGCCCATCAATTCGGTGATGGGTTTGGCGACCTGGGCCAGAATCTTTTCAACCAGTGGATAGGTCTCAGGGTGCACGCCGGTCATGTCCAGCGGGTTGCTGCCACCACGGATGCGCAGAAAGCCCGCCGCCTGTTCGTAGGTCTTCTCGCCCATGCCGCTCACCTGCAAGAGCTGCTCGCGGCTCCGAAAAGCGCCTTTGCCTTCGCGCCAGCGCACCAGGGAGCGGGCCAGGGTGGTGGACAGGCCCGAGACACGTGACAGCAGTGGCACACTGGCGGTGTTCAGATCCACGCCGACCTGATTCACGCAGTCCTCGACCACGGCGTCGAGCGACTTCTTCAGCGCCGCCTGATTCACGTCGTGCTGGTATTGGCCCACACCAATGGATTTGGGGTCGATCTTGACCAGCTCCGCCAAGGGGTCCTGCAGGCGCCGTGCGATGCTGGCCGCACCACGCAGGCTGACGTCCACGTTGGGCATTTCTTCGCTGGCGTACTCGCTGGCTGAATAGACCGATGCGCCGGCTTCAGACACCACGGCTTTGCTGATCTTCAGGACACTGCCGTCTGGCATGGCATGCTTGGCCAGGGTGGCGATCAGTTCGGCAGCAAGTTTGTCGGTTTCCCGGCTGGCGGTGCCGTTACCGATGGCGATCAGGTTCACACGGTGTTTTTGGCACAGCGCCGCCAGGGTCAGTAGCGCACCATTCCAATCGCGGCGGGGTTCGTGCGGGAACACGGTGGCGGTGTCCACCAGTTTGCCCGTGGCATCGATCACGGCCACCTTGACGCCGGTGCGGATGCCGGGGTCCAGGCCCATCACCACACGCGGGCCGGCCGGGGCAGCCAGGAGCAGGTCCCTCACGTTGTCGGCAAAGACCTTGATGGCCGTGGTTTCGGCCGCTTCGCGCAGGCGGGCAACCAGTTCACGTTCGACCGACAGGCTCAGCTTCACACGCCAGGTCCAGGTGACACAGCGTTTGATGAAATCGTCAGCAGCACGGCCCTGGTGATGCCATCCGACGGCCAGGGCCACGCGGCCTTCGCCTGGGGACACCACTTTGGCAGGGGGCCGGCTGCCGTCTTTCGTGGCGTTTTTGGTTTCACGCAAGGCACGGACCTCATCTGCCGTCCTGATGGACACTTCGAGCAGGCCTTGTGTCCAGCCACGGAACACCGCCAACGCTCGATGGCTGGGCACATGGGCGACGGGTTCGTCGTAGTCAAAGTAGTCGCGGAACTTGGCGACTTCGGCCTCTTGCTCGTTTTTGCCAGGGGCAAGCTGGCTCAGCAGCACGCCATCGGACCACAGCCAGTCGCGCAGGGCAGTGGCCACAGCCGGATCTTGCGCCCAGCGTTCGGAAATCAAGTCCCGCACACCGTCCAGCACCAGCGCAGCGGTGGAGAAATCGGCCGGTTTGTCGTCGCCCTCGGCCACCGCAGGCACGGGGCGGGCATAGGCCTCGGCTTCGAGCTGCGGATCCAATGTGGGGTTGGCAAGCAGTGCGTCGGCGAGCGGCTCCAGGCCCGCTTCGCGCGCCATCTGTGCCTTGGTGCGGCGCTTCTGTTTGAACGGCAGATACAGGTCTTCCAGCGCTTGCTTCGTGGCGCAGGCTTCGACGGCAACCGCCAGCGCGGCAGTGAGTTTGCCTTGCTCGCGGATGGCCTGCGTCACCACGGCACGGCGGTCGATCAATTCGCGCAGATACGCCAGGCGGGCTTCCAGTTCCCGCAGCTGGATGTCGTCCAGGTTCTGCGTTGCCTCTTTGCGGTACCGCGCGATGAACGGCACGGTGGCCCCATCGTCCAGCAGTTCAACGGCAGCGCGAACCTGCGCGGGGCTGATTTGAATATCTTGGGCGAGTTGGGCGACGAGACTGGAGGGCAGGGTGGCAGAAGTCAAGACGTGGCAAGGGCAGGAACTTGGAAGGCGCGCAGTTTGCCACAGCGCCGGTCACCACCCGCAGATCAGACCAGTTTGCTGGCGCGGCCTTCCCAATAGCGGTCACGCAGCAGGCGTTTGTACAGCTTGCCGGTTGGGTGCCGTGGCAGTTCGGCGGCAAAGTCCACACTGCGCGGGCACTTGATGGGCGACAGGTGGTCGCGGCAAAACGCGATCAACTCGGCGGCCAAGGCCGGGCCGGCGGCGGCCATGTCTTTGGGCTGCACCACTGCCTTGACTTCTTCGCCAAATTCGTCATTGGGTACGCCGATCACGGCCACGTCCATCACCTGAGGGTGGGTGACGAGCAGGTTTTCGGCCTCCTGCGGGTAGATGTTGACACCGCCCGAGATGATCATGTGCGCCTTGCGGTCCGTCAGGTAGAGATAGCCTTCGGCGTCCACATAGCCGACATCACCCAGCGTGGTCCAGCCCTGGGCGTGCGTCGACTCAGCGGTCTTTTTGGGATCGTTGTGGTAGGCAAACACCTTGCCTTCGGCAAAGTAGATGGTGCCCGCCGTGCCCGTGGGCACCTCGGCGCCATGTTCGTCGCAGATCTTGAGCTTGCCCATGACGGCCTTGCCCACAGTGCCCTTGTGGGTCAGCCAGTCCTGGCTCTGCACCAGCGTCATGCCATTGCCTTCGGTGCCGGCGTAGTACTCCCAGATGATGGGCCCCCACCAGGCGATCATCTGCTCTTTCACGGGCACCGGGCAGGGGGCGGCGGCGTGGATGGCGAATTGCAGGGACGACACATCGTAACGGGAGCGCGCTTCGGGCGGCAGCTTGAGCATGCGCACAAACATGGTGGGCACCAGCTGCGAATGGGTGGCCCGGTACTGTTGCAGGAAACGCAGGTAGGCCTCCGGATCGAAATGCTCCATGATGACGCAGGTGGCTCCCAGGCGCATGCTCACCATGTTGAACCGCAGTGGTGCGGCGTGGTAGAGCGGCGCCGGGGACAGGTACACGCTGCCCGGGCCAATGCCGTAATGGTGTCTGCAAATCTCGATGAGCGTGTTGCTGGCGTCGATCTGCGGGAATTCAGGGGGCACAAACACGCCTTTGGGCCGACCGGTGGTGCCGGATGAATACAGCATATCGGTGCCGGCCGTTTCGTCTGCAATGCGGCGGGCAGGGTGTTCCGCCACGGCCGCTTCATACGGGGCATAGCCCTCGGTGGTACCGTCCATCATCAGGTGGTGCTTCACCCCGGTGGCCTGGGCTCGCACCTGGTCTGCCAGCGCCCGATTGGCCCAGGAGGTGACCAGCACCTGAGCGGCGCAGTCCTGAACGATGTAGGCAGCCTCGCCCACCGTCAGGCGGGTGCTGATGCAGGTGAAGATGATGCCGGCGCGCTGCGCACCCCAGCAGACCTCGAAATACCGGGCCTGGTTCTCCAGCAGGATGGCCATGTGGTCGCCGGCCTTGAGACCGAAAGCGCGCAGCATCTGCGCCACCTGATTCGACCGGTCTTCCAGTTCGCGGTAGGTGACGGCCTGACCCGTGTCGGCCATGATGAAGGCGGGTTTGTCAGGCGTGGCAGCAGCGTGGTGGAAGGGGTGCATGGTGAGGGGTTGCAAAGACCAACATGTGACAAGTGTGCCGGGCATTTTGGTTCAGAATGGGCAGCCTGACCAGACCGGTTCACTAGAGGAAAACCCATGACCGATGCATACATCATCGACGCTGTGCGCACGCCGCGCGGCATTGGCAAACAGGGCAAGGGCGGGCTGGCTGACATGCACCCGCAGCATGTGGCCGCTGCGGTGCTCAAGGCCCTGAAAGAACGCAACCAGCTCAACACGGCTGAAGTGGACGACATCATCTGGGGCACCAGTTCGCAGCGCGGCATGCAGGCTTGTGACCTCGGGCGCATGGCGGCGCTTGACGCGGGATACGACTTCAAAAGCAGCGGCGTCACGCTGGACCGTTTTTGTGGCAGCGGCATCACGGCGGTCAACCTGGCCGCGGCCAACATCATGAGCGGCATGGAAGACGTGGTCGTTGCCGGCGGCACCGAGATGATGTCCATGCCCGGTCGCCGCACCGCCGAAGAAGGCCCCCTGATGATGGACGCTGGCAACATGCGCTTGCGTGCCACCGTGCCGCAGTCGCATCAGGGTCTGTGCGCCGATGCCATCGCCACGATGGAGGGCTTCAGTCGCGCAGATCTGGACGCTGCCGCTTTTGACAGCCAGCAGAAAGCGGCCAGAGCCATTGCCGAAGGCCGTTTCAGCAAGAGCCTGATCCCGGTGCACCGGGCCGATGGCTCGCTGGCACTCGACAAAGAGGAATACCCGCGCCCGCAGACCACGCCGCAGGGTCTGTCGGAGCTGAAGCCCGCATTCACGCAGCTGGCGGACCTGCCGCTGGATGCCGCCGGCAACACCTACCGCAGCCTGATCGAGAAGGAATTTCCGGGCTTGAAGATCGACCACCGTCACCACGCCGGCAATTCCAGCGGGGTGGTGGACGGTGCAGCCGCCTTGCTGCTGGCCTCGCCCGCGTACGCCAGCAAGCATGGGCTCAAGGCCCGGGCTCGGGTGGTGGCCATGGCCAACATGGGTGATTCCCCCACCCTGATGCTCAACGCTCCCGTGCCGGCTGCGCGCAAGGTGCTGGCCAAGGCCGGCCTGACGCTGGACGACATCGATCTGTTCGAGATCAACGAGGCCTTTGCCGTGGTGAGTGAAAAGTTCATCCGTGACCTCAAGCTGGACCGCTCCCGCGTCAATGTGAATGGCGGCGCCATGGCCCTGGGGCATCCGATCGGTGCCACCGGCTCCATCCTGATCGGCACGATCCTGGACGAATTGGAGCGCCGCAACCTCAGGCGCGGACTGGTCACCATGTGCGCCGCAGGTGGCATGGCTCCTGCCATCATCATCGAGCGCGTCTGACGGACGCCCCCTTTTTCTGAACCACGAGGAAACAGCATGCAACTCCACTCCAACATGTCCGCCCTGGTCACTGGTGGCGCTTCGGGCCTGGGCCTGGCCTGTGCCCGGCGGCTGGTGGCCAAGGGCGTCAAGGTGGTCATCGTCGACCTGAACCAGGCCCTGGGTCAACAGGTGGCCCAGGAGCTGGGTGCCACTTACGCCCATGGCGATGTGACGAACACTGACCAGATCAATG
>JBDKJB010000027.1:0-10017 GCA_039796835.1 Pseudomonadota bacterium
TGGCGGCGGTGCCTTCAGCGGCAAAGACCCCAGCAAGGTGGACCGATCGGCCGCTTACGCCGCCCGCTACGTGGCCAAGAACGTCGTTGCCGCCGGCTTGGCCACCCAGTGCCAGGTGCAGGTGGCCTACGCCATTGGTGTGGCCAAGCCCATGAACGTGACGGTCTACACCGAAGGCACCGGCGTGATCCCGGACGAAAAGATCGCCGCTCTGGTGAACGAGCATTTCGACCTGCGTCCGAAGGGCATCATCCAGATGCTGGACCTGTTGCGCCCCATCTACGAAAAGACCGCCGCGTATGGCCACTTTGGCCGTGAAGAGCCCGAGTTCACCTGGGAGGCGACGGACAAGGCCGCCGCGCTGCGCGCAGCGGCGGGGCTGAAGGGCTGAAGCACCCCTCAGAGCCTTCCGGCAGCGGCGCTGAAGGGCCTCGATGTCCAGTACCCTCGACCGCTTGCGGCATTTCGCGGTGCGGCGCAGCCTGTTCGCGCCTACCACCCTGGGGCGGGCCTTGGCGCGCCTGGGTTTTGTGCAGGCCGACCCGATCCGTGCTCCTGCGCGGGCACAGGATCTGGTGCTGCGCCATCGCGTGGCTAGCTATGCAGCCGGTGACCTGGAAGCCCGCTATCCCAAGCTCGCACTCGAAGAGGATTTTTTCGTCAACTACGGCTATCTGCCCCGCGCCACCCAGGCACTGATGCACCCGCGCCAGCTGCGCAGGCCGTTCACCGCTGCGCAGGCGCGGCAGGCTGCTGCCGTGCTGGACTTTGTGCGCCAACGCGGTGAGGCGCATTCCCGTGAGGTGGAAGCGCATTTCAAATTGGGGCGGCAACAGAACTGGTTTGGCGGGCAAAGTAACGCCGCCACGCAGCTGCTGGATCAGATGCATTACCAGGGCTGCTTGCGCGTGGCACGGCGCGACAGCGGCACCCGGATCTATGCCGCTGCTGCAACCCCCTCGGAAGCGCCGAGCACGGCACATCGTGATGCTGCGCTCGACAGCCTGCTCGATGTGGTGATCCGAAAGTATGCGCCCTTGCCTGCTGCCAGCCTGGGCCAGTTGGCCAGCCACCTGATGATCGGCGTGCCGCAATGGCGTGACCAGCGGGCCGCTCTGCTTCGCCGTGCGCACGCCCGCCTGAACCGCGTGCAGGCCGATGGCACCGACTGGTTCTGGCCAGCCACCGAATCCCTGCCCAAGCGGGCCGACCCCGACGACCAGGCCCGGCTGCTGGCACCGTTTGATCCGATCGTCTGGGACCGGGCGCGCTTTGAACGTTTCTGGGGCTGGGCCTATCGCTTCGAAGCCTACATCCCCGCGCACAAGCGCAAGCTGGGCTATTACGCGCTGCCTCTGCTGTGGCGGGGCATGGTGGTGGGCTGGGGCAACGCCAGTGTCCGGGGTGGGCACCTGTCCGCCGAATTGGGCCTGGCGGACCACCACCCCCGCAGCGCTGACCTGCGCCGCGCATTGGACCGTGAGCTGCAATCCATGGCCGAATTCCTGGGCGCCGAGAGCTTTGACTGGGCCTGGATCCAGCGTTGAGCAGAGGCTTGCCGAGGCCATGCGGGCTTTAAACTGCGGCCATGAAAATTTCCACGCAGCGCTGGATCGACCGCTGGGTCGGGCAAATGCTTTGCGTTGCGGTGTCCATGTGGGCAAGTGCGGCTGAGGCATGGCGCGGCCCCCGCCCGAGCAATTCGAGTCCGCAGCACATTCTGGTCATTCTGCTGTCTGAAATGGGCAGCATCGTCCTGGCCGGCCCCATGTTTGCCGAGTTGCGCCGCAAATACCCGCAAGCCACGCTGCACGTGCTGCAACTCAAGCGCAATCAGGAGGTGGCCAAGCTGCTGCAACTGGCACGGGTGGAAAATTTCCACGCGCTGGATGACCGTGCGGGTCTGCTGCCGCTCCTGGCAGACATCCTGCGCGTGCGCCGCACCCTGCGTGCCCTGCCCTTGGACGTGGTGATCGACTGCGAATTGTTTTCTCGCATCAGCAGCCTGATGGCCTATCTGGTGGGGGCTCCACTGCGCGTGGGCTTCACGCCGCACACCCAGGAGGGTCTGTACCGCGGCAGCCACATCAATCGCGCCATCCCCTACAACCCCTACCAGCACATCAGCAAGCAGTTCCTGTCGCTGATTGATGCATTGGATGCGCCCGCTGCGCAGGCCATGCCACGCCACAAGCTGGCGCCCGTGCGCGAGATGCCGGCGGAAACCTTTTTGTCGGTGGATTTCACGCCCGACGAGCTGCAGGGGTATGCGGTCCAGCTGCAGAACGACCACCCCGCCGTGCGCAGGCGCAAACTGGTCCTGCTCTATGCGGGCGGGGGCCTGCTGCCTGAGCGCGCCTGGCCCACGGCGCACTACGCCCGGGTGGCACGCGGCCTGTGCGATGCCGGCCACGCCGTTGGCCTGATCGGCCTGAAAGAAGATGCTGGCCTGGCCCATGACCTGCAACAGCAGATTGCCAGCGAGCTGTGTGTGGACCTGACGGGCTACACGCGCTCCATCCGCGAGCTGCTGATGCTGTTTCATCACGCCCAACTGCTGATCACCAACGACGGCGGGCCGGGGCATTTCGCCTCACTCACACCCATCCGCACCTTTGCATTTTTCGGGCCGGAAACCAGCAAACTGTATGGCCCCCTGGGCAGCCGCTGGAGCACCCCTGCCACTGTGGCGCGCACCTATGAATCGGGGGTGGCGTGCTCACCCTGCCTGACCGCCTACAACCACCGCCAGACCTTCTGCGATGGTGACAACCAGTGCCTCAAGCGCATCGCTCCCGATCCGGTGCTGGCGGATGCTTTGGCAGCTCTCGCTGCGCCTGCCTTGGTGGCCGCCTGATGGTCATGCGCCTGCTCGACGTCATTCGCTGGCTGCAGACCTTCCGCTACGTCAAATTTGGCATCGTCGGCGCCAGCGGCACGGTGGTAAACATCGTGGTGCTGCATCTGGCACAGACCCGGCTGTTCGATGGTGTGGTCCCCGAACAGCTGCGCCTGTCGCTGTCCCTGGTGCTGGCGATTTTCATCGCCACCCTGTCCAACTTCACCTGGAACCGCCTATGGACCTGGGCGGACCGCCGGGAGGCGCTGGCCCTGGACCTGGGCGCTCCCACCGCGCCGCTGCCCCGACGCCTGCTGGTGCAGTTTGTCCGCTATTGCATGGCGTCGTGGTTCGGCATGGCTTTCCAGTTTGGCGCCACGTTGTGGTTGGCCCAGCACATGGACTACCGCCTGGCCAATGTGCTGTCCATCGTGTTGGCCAGTGTCATCAATTTCCTGGCCAACGACTGGTGGACCTTCCGGGTCCGCGGCAAACCGGGCTCCCGGTGAGCACACGCACCTCGACGTTGGCGGTGGCTGCCGTGCTGGCTCTGGCCGTTCTGGCCTATGCCATGGGCCTGGGGGGGCAATACGTCCCCACCAATGGTGATGAGCTGGTCTACATCCACATCGCGCGGCTGACAGCCGAAGCCGGTCACTGGTTGCCTCTGGTGTCTGACCTGCCCAGCATGCGCAACACCAAGCCGCCGCTGCTGTTCTGGCAGGCCCTGTGGGCGGGTGACTGGGGCCAGCAGTGGACGCTGCTGGCCTTGCGCCTGCCCAGCCTGGGCTATACCCTGCTCACCGCTGGACTGGTGGGCGCCGTGACCTGGCGCATTCGCCCCAACCGGGCCACCGCACTGCTGGCGGCAGCCCTCTTTCTGGGGTTTTTCAGCACCTTCCGCTACGGCCGCCCCTATCTCACCAGCGCACCTGAAACTTTTTGGCTCACCCTGCCGATGCTGGTTTTCATTTGGAAAATGAACAGATTTTCCGACGAAGCAAAAGCTTTTTCAGCTACCACAAATATAGCAATCAGTGGCTGGATGATGGGCTTCACTGGCCTGTGCTGGGGGCTTGGCCTGGCATACAAATCGTTTGCACTGATCGCACCCACCGCCGCTGCCACGGGACTGGGTTTGCTGCTCATCCAAGGGCGCCATGGAACAGGGGACCCGCATCCCGGGGCCGTCCTGCTAAGGGTCTCTGCCCAGGTACTTCCACCCGTGTTGATGGCATTGGGCATCTTTGCGCTGTGGTTTGCGCTCGACCCGGACCCTCGTGCGGTATGGCAGGAATTTGTCATCGGCGAAAACGTCGGCAAGATGGGCGACAAGCAGGGCTGGTGGCACGAGGCGCTGCGGGGCGGCGGTTCCAGCCTGTGGGTGCAGGGCATCGCCTATCTGGAGAACGCAGGTATGCTCTTCCCTCTGGTGGCGGGGGGGCTGGCGGTTGCCTGGCGGGGTCGCCACAGAGCCACGGTTTCGGCCCTTTCACCTGCAGTCTGCGTGCTGCTCGCCTGGCTGCTCGTCTGGTGGGCGGTGTTCATGCTACCCAGCCAGCGTTCGGCCCGATATGTCATCCCGGCCATGCCGGCCCTGGCCATCCTGCTGGCCCTCGTCTGGGATCGGATGGCACACGGATGGTTCGTGGCAGTGCTGGCGGTCAACGTTCTCGTGATCCTGATTCTGGCCCGCATCGGCTGGGTCATGGTGGAGCTGGGCATCGCCAACCCGTCGCAGGCGGCTGTGCTGTGGGTGGTCTGGTTGCTGTGGCTGACGGTGATCCTGCTCGGACTGTTCCATGCCCCCGCGACGCGCTCTGCTGCGCTGGCCGCGCCCCTGCTCTTCTACCTGTGCTTTGGCCTGCTGACCGCTCCCCTCGACGGTGCACAGGGACGCTACCCCCCCACCGCTTTGAAGCCTGGCCAGACCCTGGGGGTCCCCAGCAATTTCAACGCTCAGTGGGAGCGCTTTGAATTCCTGCTGCCCGGCCAGCGCCTGCGCCCTTACAACATGGCGGATGTGGCCAGCCCAGACGCTCAGGCACTGCTGCAGACCCGCCTGCGCGAGTTCGATGCCGTGGTGTGGTTGCAAACCCAGGACGGTGAAGCACCACCGTGTCTGCCGCACTGTCAGGTCGTCGCCACACGCTGGGTCGTCAAGGAACGCCACAAGAGCGGTGACATCACCTGGGCCAATCTGTGGCGACCCCAGGAATGGCTGTTCACCCGCGAGTGGTTGTTGCAGCAGCGGCGCTTGCCCCCCTGAAACGCTTCAACCCCGACACCAACAGCCACATCCACAGCAAGGGGTCGATCACTGCATCAAACACATTGCCGCTGGGCAGACGCGTGACCACGTGGAACACCAATGCCAGAGCAACCACCGACGCCTGAGCACGCGTGACACTGCCTGGTGCAGTTGACACCCATGCAACAGCCGCCAAGAGCGCCAAGGTCGCTACAACCGCGGTGCCAAACCCCCATCGGTACAGAGCAAACGGCAACAGAATGAACGTGTCCGCCAGCAGCACGGTGCCCAGGATGAATGCCCCTGCCCACAGAAGCTTAAGAAAAAGAGGCGATTTTCCCGATATTTTTTGTGGGTTTTTAGCTTTTGAATTGATAGCAAACGATGAACGCCAAAGGCTCATTCCACACAGCAGGACGGTCGTCCAGCTGGGCAACATGAAAGCCAGAGACAGGTGATGGGCCAAGGACCACGGAGAAGGCAGCAGGCACCACGCGGCACAGCAGGCCGCCACCCAGCGCGCCACCCGGCGGCCTTGAGCTTCCGGGCCAGATCGCCACACTGTGACCGTCACCCAAGCCGAAGCAGCTGCTACGACGACCGCCCACATCAGGGGCCGAGCCACGCGCAGCAGGCCATCTGACGGCAACGCCGGCACGGTGTTGAGCAGCCAGTCCCAGTCCAAGGCTCAATCCTTCACGCGCAGGCGAACCCAAGCGATGCGCTGCCGATTCTCGGTGTAGGCCACCCACAGGCTGCCCTCGGCCCACGCCATGGCAGGATAGGAAAATTCGGCAGCGCGCGTTTCCCCATCGACCGTCACCTGTGTGCCGTCGGCCAAGGTCGCAAGCTTGCTCCAATCGAGACCGTTGCCGGACTCACTCAGGGCCAGCACCTGACGGGATTTGGGCGAGCTGTTGTGTGCCAACACAGCCTGCCAGGGCCCCAGGGGCAGCGCAAAAATGGCGGAGTCCGGGTTGGGAACATTGAGATCACGCATGTCCCGCCACGTCGCCCCGCCGTCGGTGGTCTGCGCCGCAGCAACTTTGCCGTCGATGCGGTTGTCGCGCATCAGGGCAATCCAATGCTTCGCATTCAAGGGCACGATGCTTGGCTGCAGGATGCCATGCCGGTCCGACATCCGGGTGATCCCCAGAAGGTTTGCTGCCGCGTCGAAGCGCAGGGCAAATGGGGTCTTGGTGCCGATCTCGAAATAGACGGGAAGCACAAAGCCACCATCTTCAAGAGGCTGTGGTGCGCCTCGAACCAGAAAGCTCAGGTTCCACAGCCACGACATCGGCAGGATGCGCGGGTCTTCGAACCGCAGCACACCCGCCTCGTCAGACGGACCCGCCCGCACATGCAGGATGCGGCTGGCAGCCCACCCCCCCAGGCCCGTGGCCACCACAAACAGGTGCACACGACCGTGAGCATCAAGCCAGGACACGGGGTTCCCCAGGCGGCGCAGGCCTTGCCCCAAGGCCATGCCGAGCACATGCCGGTCGGCCACGATCTGCGCGGCCAACCATTGATGATCTGCCCTGCGCAGACAGCTCTGGGCAATCTTCACATCGGGTGCGCTTTCGCGACTGCCCGCAAACCAGAAGGCCATCAGCGCGCAGCGGTGCGACGGAGGCATCACCAGCAGGTTGCTGGCATGCGCGCTGGGCACCCCGGGTGGCATGGGCAGGTCCCCTCGGGCCACCACCTCCCAGGGCCTCTGCACCGCAGGCGGATCGGCCACCGGCCAGACCGCCCGTGCAACCGCCGGCTGGGGAGCGTGGCGCGATGCCTCCAGCGCCACCAATGCCGCCGTCAGCCCTAGGCACACCGCCCAGCGCCAGAACCTTGGCAGCAGCGGCGAAGAGTTGGATGCGGTGCTCACCGCATGATGTTAGGGCAAGCCCCGTCAGGCACTGCGGTGCGCGTCGTAGGCGCCGCGAACCTGCAGCATGACCTCTGTGGTGAGGCGGTTGCCATACTGGCTGACCACACGGCCTGCAGCCTGATTGGCCAGCCAGGCCGCATGCGCATGCGCATGCCCCTGCGTGACGGCGTAGAGGAATGCACCTGCAAACATGTCGCCTGCGCCATTGGTGTCCACGGCCTTGACCTGAGCCGCCGGCACCTCTGTGCGCTCGTTCCCTTCAATCAGGATGCACCCTTTGGCGCTGCGCGTCAGGCAGATGGTTCTGGCAAGTCCGGCAATTGCCTGCACCACCGTGGCGATGTCTTTGCTGCCGGTCCAGGTCTGCGCCTCCTCCTCATTGGCAAACAGAAAATCAACGCCCCCGCCCACCATGGCCTCCAGACCTGGGCGGCAGAAATGGATCATGCTCATGTCGCTCAGGGTGGTGGCCAATTTCACGCCTGCGGCCTGTGCAATGGCGCGTCCCTTGAGGGCAGCATCCAGACCCGTGGGGGATGCGGCCAGATAACCTTCCATGTAGTAGACCTTGGAGGCTCGGATAGCGTCTGCCCGCAGCGATTCAGCATCCAGGTCAGCTGTGGCGCCCAGAAACGTACTCATGCTGCGCTCCGCGTCCGGTGTCACCATCACCATGCATTCCCCGGTCTGGGCCAGCGCTGCGGACGCCAGGGGAGCATCCGCCAGATTGCTGTCCACACCGTTGGCGTGGAGATCGGCCGCGTAGAAACGGCCCAGCGCGTCGTCTGCAACCCGGCACGAATAGAACACGCGCCCCCCAAGCTGCGCCACCGCCACAATGGTGTTGCCCGCCGACCCACCGCCGCTTTTGCGGGAATGCATGCCTTGGACGCCAGCCATAAGTTCAGCACGCCGTGCTGCGTCGATCAGTGTCATGTGACGCTTTTCGACCTTCATCGCGGCCAGATGGGCATCTGTTACTTCAAATTCGGAATCCACCAGCGCGTTGCCAATGGCATAAACATCATAGGGAGTCATCAATCAAGGACGGGGGGTTATTGCAGCGCCGAAGTGTATGCGGTGGTGCAGTGTCAACGCCTCAAGGCATCCACCTGCTTGGTCAGGTAAAGCTTCAGCACTGCCAGCAGGGCAATCACCGAGTAATTCATTTCGAAGTAAGCCGAGCTGAGCAAGGAGCCTGTGACCACAAAAGCGAACAACGATGCCCCTAGCATGTTCGCCAGGGACCCGGCCCATTGCGCCGATGCACCAATTTGCCTCACGAGTGCTTTGATGCTGAGCAAATTGACAAAAGCGTTGCCGATCAGGGTGACAAATATGATCAAGCCCACAAACCCCATGTCTCCAAGCACTTCGAACCAGATGCTATGTGCGGCCTTCCCTTTGCCAATGGTCGCAATGTTGCTGAAGAACGGAAGTGACGTTGCATCCTGAAATTGGAGCCACACAGGCAACGCTTGAACGGCCCTGAACCCTCCGCCAAACACCGGATTGGCAATGGCGATGGCGGAACTGACCTTCCAGGCGCCGACACGGCCCATGAACGACGCGTCTTGATCCGCACTTTCAATGGTGTTCATGCGGTCGGCCCAGCCGTCAGGGGCAAAGTACAGGATCAACACCCCTCCCGCCGCAACCAGCAGGACGCCCAGGATCTTGCGGTCGCTCAGGACGATCAACCACAGGGCGATCGCCAGCAGGCCGGCAAATCCGCCGCGTGAGCGGGTCGCGAGCACCGCCAAAATGACCAGGAAGGACACTGCCAGAAAACCAAGCTTCACCCATTGCGATTTGGTTTGTGTTGCCACATAGATGCACAACGGAAGCCCCATGCACAGAATGGATGCGTAGTGATTGTTGTCGCCATACTTGGCGATACCGGGCGCAAGGTGCCCTCCCCCACTGGACAAGAACTTCAGCCCATCAATCATTCCGGAAAAGACCAGCACGCTCGCGAACACCAGCACAAAGGCTTGGATCCGGGTTCTGGTCGACAGCAGGAACGGCATCAGTAGACAAAACAACACCGTCTTGAGGATGTTCGTGGCCAATTCCCAGTTTCTTGACAAATCAGGGTAGGCAAATATCGCGACCAGCAATGCATGTCCAGCAAACAGGGCCAAGAGCTTGGCTGTGACTCCGTCGAACAACCGATCCAGAACCACTTCCTTCGTAACCAACACACGCACCAGGGTGATGGCAGCAAATATGGCGACGTAAGGATATCCGGCAGCCGAGCCATACAGGTAGGTCGTGATGGACAAAAGACCCGTCCAAGACCACATGAAGTACGCCGACAGGGTGTTTCTGGTCGCGTACCCCGCGCACACGACAACGAAGGCAAGGAACAGTAAGTCGCGCATTGATTTGTATGAGTTGATGATCCGCCAGGGGCGTTCAGTCCTTGAACTCGAAGAAACCCAGCCTCTCGGATGCTCCAGACTGAAATGCTTTGCGGCTCAATTTGAAAATGATGTAAACCACAAACCCCAAATAGCCTGCAAACAGCATCGATTCGATCATTCCGTCCGCTCCAAGAAAGATTCCGCCTGGTTCCAAGTCCACATCCGAACAGGCCTCTATCATCGCATCATGAATCTGCGCCCTGGGACCCCAGCCCTCACTCGACCACCGGGTACCTCGGGCGGTCCCACCGGAAAAAACGCTTGGCTCAACCGCCTGGGGATCTCCATGCTGAACGCCTACACCGAATGGCGGCGCATTTTCCTGTTCGGGGCGATGGCCATTGTGCTGCTGCTTTCTCCAGTCACCTACGACCGCGCCAACCGTCGCGCCATGGCCCTGCTCATTCACCGGACCAGCTGGCGCGTGTTGCCATGGTTTTCGTTGCTGGTGGGGTTGGTCAGTCTGGTGATGATCCGTGTGGTGCTGGTGACCGCGTTGCACTATGGGCTGCAGCGTTTTGCCCTCGATCTGATGGTGCGGGTGCTGGTGCTGGAAGTGATCCCACTGTTTGCAGCCCTGTATGTGGCCCTGGGCTACGCTCTGTCCGGCCAG
>JBDKJB010000028.1:0-9896 GCA_039796835.1 Pseudomonadota bacterium
CACCCAGAACCCCCAGGCCTGGCACACCATGGACTGGCCGCTCATTGTCGACTGGCCGCAGCGCCCGCGACAGAAAGTGGACCACAGCCACGGTAAACCCAGCCAGACCCGCTGGCGTGCGGTTCGCACGCACCCGCTGGGGCATCTGCTCGATGTGCAGCCGCTGACCGGCCGCACACACCAGATCCGTGTCCATCTGGCGACGGCAGGTCTGCCCATCCTGGGGGACACTTTGTACGCTCCGGCTGACGTGGCGGCGCGCAGCCCGCGCTTGCTTTTGCACGCGCAGGGTCTGCGTTTTGTGCACCCGCTTTTGGGTACAGAATGCCACTTTGCATGCGACCCCGAATTTCCCTGACCTTCGCCCATTGAACTTGCCATGAAACTGTTGAACGGCATTCGCGTGTTGGACTTTGGCCGCTTCATCGCCGGACCGTACTGCGCCACGCTCCTGGGTGACCTGGGGGCCGACGTGATCCGGGTCGAGCGGGTGGATGGCGGCGAAGACCGCAGCCTGCCGCCGGTCATGCCCACAGGGGAAGGCGGCTTGTTCCTGCAGGTCAACCGCAACAAACGCTGCCTCACCCTCGACGTGGCCAGCGACTCCGGCCGCAGCATCGTGCGCCAGCTGGTCCAAGGTGCCGATGTGGTGGTGGCCAATCTGCCTCGTCCCACGCTGCATCACTTGGGACTGGATTACGCCACGGTGCGGGCGCTGAACCCGCGCGCGGTGCTGGTCACTGTCAACACCTATGGCAACAGCGGCCCGATGCGTGATGGGGTGGGGTTTGACGGCATCGGTCAGGCCATGAGCGGGGCCATGTACATGACCGGTACGCCGGACGAGCCACGCCGTGGTGCCAACACCTGGGTCGATTTCTCCACCGCCCAGGCCTGCGCCATGGGTGCCCTGGCAGCCTTGTGGGCGCGGGAGAAAACGGGTGAAGGTCAGCTGGTCGAAGGCTCGTTGCTGAAAAGCGCGGTCATCCAGACCAATGGTCTGCTGATCGAACAGGCAGTGCGCGACCGCAACCGGCAACCGCAGGGCAACCGCGGCTTTGCAGCAGCACCCAGTGACGTGTTCAAGACCAAGACGGGCTGGCTGCTGGTGCAGACCATCGGCCAGGGCATGTTCGAACGCTGGTGCGATCTTGCCCAGGTACCGCACTTCAAGACCGACCCCCGTTTTCTCAACGACGATCTGCGCGGGGCCAACAGCCTGGACATCAGCCAGGCCATGGCCGCGTGGTGCGCCCTTCACACCCGCGACGAAGCCCTGGCACTTCTGGCCCAGGCCAAGATCCCTGCCGGGCCGGTGCTTTCACCGCAGGACGCGCTGGAAGATCCACAGATTGCCGCCGCGGGTTTGCTGGTGCCGCGCAGTTTCGAAGGCCACGATGGCGAGGCCGTGACCTTTCCGCTGGCCCCGCATCCGGTGGACATGAGTGGCATCGACACCGGCTACCGCAGCAGCGCCCCGCGGCTGGGCCAGCACACCGACGACATCCTTCTGGAACTAGGCTATTCCGACGCTTCGATCGCTGCACTGCGGCGGCAGGGCGTGGTGTGATTGGCGGTCAGATCAGCCCCCCTGAAAACTGCCCCGGCGCAGCGTCACGACCAGGGTGTCGCGGTAGCCACCATCGGCCATGGGCTGAATCGGTGTGGTCTCATGGATCACTCGCTCGTCGTCCAGCAGCAGCAGGGACCACGGCTGCTCCAGGGTGAAGCGTTGCCCCAAGGGCGAACGGCTGTCAAACACGCGGGTCTCCCCGCCTTTGACCTGGTGACGGGCAACCAGAAACACTGCCACCAGGTCCACACCATCACGATGCGCGCCCTCGGGGGTCGGACGCCCGATCCCGTTGGTGGTGTCAATGCGAAACTGGTGCGACTCCACAAACCAGGACTGCCGGCCAAAGCGGCGGCTGGCCACATCCGCCAGCCAGAGGTGCAGGGCGACCCAGGCTGCACTGTCCGCCACGACCGGGTCGATGGGCTCAAACCAGCGCTGCATGCCGCCGTGCAGGGCGTTGTAGTCCAGGCTTTGCCAATGCGCCCGGTGCGGCACAGCCTGCATGAGCCCCCCATCGATGCGGTAGCAAGAATGCCGGCGCCTGCGGTAATGCCCGCCGTCTTTGAGGTAGTTGTCGGGCGGCAGGTCCGCCCAACGGCTTGGCAGGGCCATCATTTCGGCCGTCGGTGCGCTACTGGCTTTTGCTACATCGGCTGCGGCGAGCACAACCACGCCATCATTCCGCAGCTTGGCGTCCAGCTGGCTCAGATCGCGCAGGAACGGGGCTTCAATCACGAGAAAGCCATGGCGAGGTACCGCATTCAGGCCAGTGCCGCATACACCAGGGTGCGGAACAGGTGCCGGTAGTATTCGCGCTGGTTTGGAGCCTGCAGCATCAGCGTGGCACAGAGTTGCTGAGCCGGGTCGATAAAGAACGTGGTGCCTGCCAGGCCACCCCAGTAGAACAGTCCGGCGCTTCCGGGCGATGGCCCCACTCCACCGCCCTGGCGCACGGCAAAACCCAGGCCGAATCCGTAGCCCGGCAGCAGCAGGGTTGGCGAACTACCGGTTGGGTTGGTCGGGATGCGCCCGATGTGGTCACTGGTCATATAGGCCACCGTGCGCGGCCCCAGCAGGCGTTGGCCGTCCAGTTCGCCGCCGTTCAGCAGCATCTGCATGAAGCGCCCATAGTCTGCCGCCGTGCCCAGCAGGCCGCCACCGCCGGATTCAAACGCGGCCGGCGTGCGGGTATCGAAAACCTTCATCAGCGGCGCACCGTCTGGGTCGCGCCTGAACGGTTCGGCCAACCGGTGATGTTCGGTGGTCGGCAAGTGGAAGGCCGTGTCCGGCATGCCCAGGGGCTCAAAGACGCGGCGGCGCAGCACCTCGCACAACGTGGCGCCGTCAATCACTTCCAGCAGATGGCCCAGCACGTCGGTGGCGCGGCTGTATTCCCACACCGTGCCGGGATCGGCGATCAGCGGTAACTCGCCCAGCGCAGGGATCTGCTCGCCGTTGGCTCGGTCACGCACGCCGATCTTGGCCGTGGTGTAGAGCTTGTTGACCGGACCGCTACCGACGAAGTCGTAGCTCAACCCCGCCGTGTGGCGCAGCAGATCCTGCACCGTGGCCGGCCGGGTGGCTGGCCGCAGGCTGCCGTCGGCCTGCATGACCTGCTGCCTGGCATAGGTCGGCAGGTATTTGCCCACGGTGTCAGACAGCACGAGCTTGCCTTGCTCAGCCAGCATCATCGCCGCCACCGAGGTGACCGGCTTGGTCATTGAGTAGATGCGAAAGACGCTGTCCGTTCGCATGGGAGCTGCCAGGATGCCCCGCGTCGCATCGGGCGGCACCTGCTGACCCAGTGCCTCGTGCAAGGCCACCTGCCCGCCCCGCGCGATCCAAACCACGCATCCAGGCAGCCGGTCGCGGTCGATTTCAGATTGCAGAACAGAAACGAGGCGGTTCAGGCCGCCCGGGAGGAATGTGGTGCTCATGGGAACGGATGCTACCCGTAGCGCTGCCGGGCCAGCGCCGCCCCGGCTGCCAGCGCCCGCAGTTTGGCTTCGGCGATCGCGCGGTCCATGGGAGCCATCCCGCAGTTGGTGCAGGGAAAGATCCGATGGCGCGATGCGTACCGCAACGCCTGCCCGATGGTGTCGGCAATCTGCTCGGGCGTTTCCACCGCATCGCTGGCCACATCGATCACGCCCACCATCACGTCCTTGCCATCCAGCAACTGGATGAGTTCCATGGGCACATGCGAGTGGTAGCACTCCAGGCTGACCTGGTCGATGCTGCTGCGGGCCAATGCCGGGAAGACCTGCTCATACTGCCGCCACTCGCGGCCGAGCTGATCCTTCCAGTCGTTGTTGGCCTGGATGCCATAGCCGTAGCAGATGTGCACCGCCGTGGTGCAGGCCAGGCCCCGGGCAGCGCGCTCCAACGCTTTCACGCCCCAGTCTGCAGCATCCTTCATGTAGACGTTGAACGCCGGCTCGTCGAACTGGATGATGTCCACGCCGTCGGCCTGCAGTGCCAGCGCCTCCTGATTCAGCAATTCGGCAAAGGCAAACGCCATACCGGCCTTGTCACCATAGAAACGGTCAGCGACGGTGTCCACGATGGTCATGGGGCCCGGCAGAGTGAATTTGATTTTCTTGTGCGTGCGGGCGCGCAGGAACTGGGCTTCCAGAGCATGCACGCGGCCCCGGATCTTCAACGGCGCCACCACCTACGGCACCTGTGCCTCGTAACGGTTGTCACGGATGCCCATCGTCACCTTGTGTTCAAAGTCGATGCCTTCGACATGCTCGACAAAACCGTGCACAAAGTGCTGACGGGCCTGTTCGCCGTCGCCGATGATGTCCAGACCGGCGTCTTCCTGCGCCTTGATCCACAGCAGCGTGGCGTCCTTCTTGGCTTCCACCAGGGCCTCCCCCTGCTGTTGCCACTGTGGCCAGAGTTTGCGGGTTTCAGCCAGCCAGCCTGGTTTGGGCAAGCTGCCTGCGATGACAGTTTCAAACATATTTAATTTAATAAATAGAATGATTTAAAATAAAATTTGCTTCTTGTATTATAGCAAACAAATGTTTTTTATTGTCGGAAATTTTGATATTTGTATCAATTAATTTTTAGATTTTACTTTTTCAGCCTCCTGCAGCACGCGCCACATCACCTTGCCGCTTCCGCTCTTGGGCAGCGCGTCGACAAACTTCACAAAGCGCGGCACCTTGTAGGCTGCCATGTTGTCCTTGCACCAGGCAATGACGGCCGCCTCGTCCACATCGTTGGCGCCCGCACGACGCACCACCACCGCCATCGCCGATTCACCCCGATAGGGGTCATGCTTTGCGATGACGCAGGCCTCCTGGATGGCGGGGTGCCGGAACATGAGCGCTTCCACCTCCGCGGGCCAAACCTTGAAACCTGAGGAATTGATCATGCGCTTGAGGCGGTCGGTGATGAAGAAATAGCCCTCCTCGTCCACGCGCCCCATGTCACCTGACCGGAAAAAGCTTTTGCCATCCATCTGAACAAAGGCCTGCGCCGTGGCTTCCGGGTTCTTCCAATAGCCCTTGAACACCGACGGGCCATGGATCCAGATTTCACCGGCCTCCCCGGCCGGTAGCTCCTGCAAGCTCTGGGGGTCCACCACACGTGCATCCACCCCCATGTAAGGGATGCCCAGGCACTGCTGCTTGGGCGCATCGGGCGGGTTGCTGTGTGACGGGGCAGCGGTTTCGGTCAGGCCGTAGCCCTCCACATAGCGCAAGCCGTACAAATCCCACAGCTTTTGCGCCACCGCAGCCGGCATGGCTGCCCCTCCGCCGCCAATGTAGGTCAGGCTGGAGAGATCGTACTGGTCAAACTTGGGGCTGCCCAGCAGATCGATCACCATGGTGGGGATGTTGGTCCAGGTGGTTACCCGCCATTGTGAAATCAGCCGTCCGGCCACATCACGGTCCCAGCGCGGCATGATGACCATGGTGCAGCCCGCCCGCGTGCCCGCCTGCAGCACCATGACCAGGCCGGTGATGTGGAACATGGGTACCACCACCAGGATCACATGGTCTGCGGAGGACACCGCCCACGCCGCCGCCGCCACCACGTTGTGCAGGATGGTGGCGTGTGTGTGCATACAGCCCTTGGGCAGGCCGGTGGTGCCGCTGGTGTAGGGCAACACCGCCAGGTCGTCCGGCCCGGCCGTGTGAACGGGTGCGGGGTACTGCGCGGCCAGCATATCTACCCAGTGGTGCACCTGAGTAGCGCTCGGTGGCAGAGCAGGCTGCGACGTGAGCCAGGGCAGCCAGCTAGCCGGCAAATCCATTTCCGACGCAGCGTCCGCGTCGAATGCGTCAGTGAAGCGGGTGACCAGCAGGTGGGCGAGCTGCTGGTCCGCCGGCAGGGTGTTGGAGGCTTCCAGCAACAGCGGGGCCAGATCTGCCGTGGTGATGGCAACCCTGACGTCCGGGTCGGTGATGTAGTGGCGGAGCTCTTCGACCTTGTTCATCGGGTTGACTGGCACCACCACGGCATTGGCGCGCAGGATGCCCCAGTGGGCCACCACCAGCTGCGGACAGTTCTGCATCAGCAGGATCACCCGGTCACCGGTGCGCACCCCCAGCTTCGCCAACGAACCGGCCACACGCTCGGCCTGGTCCCGCAGTTCGGCATAAGTCATCGTCTGACCCAGGAACTCGGTGGCCACCTTGCCGGGGTAGCGCCGGGCCGTGGTGTCCAGGCTGTCCCAGAGCGAGGTGGATGGCACGGTGATCGAATGGGGTGCGCGCCTGGGCCAGACCTTGTGGTGGACAGCGGGCATGTTCTTTGCGTTCATCCCGGGAATGTTGCCATGGAACGCCTGCCAACGCTCCCTGCACCGCCATGGGGCAAACCAGAATGCGGTCGGCGGAATCGGCCGACTATCATGCGCCCACCTTCACACCGAACCGGTTTTATTCAAGGAGCTTCCATGAAACTCGATTCCCTCAAACTGGCCGCCCTGGCCACCGCTGCTGCCACCAGCCTGCTGGCGCTGCCCGCCCACGCCGGCAAGACCCTCGACGCCATCAAGTCGCGGGGCCAGGTGGTGTGCGGTGTCAACACCGGCTTGGCAGGCTTTGCGCAAGCCGATTCGTCGGGCAAATGGTCCGGTCTGGACATCGACGTCTGCAAGGCCTTGGCCGCGACCGTGCTGAGCGATGCCGAGAAGGTCAAGTACGTCCCCTTGACCGCGCAGCAACGCTTCACCGCCCTGCAGTCGGGCGAGATCGACGTCCTGGCCCGCAACACCACCTTCACCCTGACCCGCGACGGCTCCCTGGGCCTGACGCAGACCGTCGTCAACTACTATGACGGCCAGGGCTTCATGGTGCCGGTCAAGAGCAAGATGAAGTCGGCCAAGCAGCTCAAAGGCCAGACGGTTTGCGTGCAGTCCGGCACCACGACCGAAAAGAACCTGACCGATTTCTCCAAGGCCAACAAATTGGACATCAAACCTGTGGTGTTCGAAAAAGTCGAAGCGGCGACCAGCGCCTATTTCTCAGGCCGCTGCGTCGCGTACACCACGGACGCCTCCGGCCTGGCATCGGTTCGCACCAAAGAGGCTAAAAACCCCGCTGACCACGTCATCCTGCCCGACCTCATCAGCAAGGAGCCCCTGGGCCCTATGGTGCGCCGTGGTGACGACGAGTGGTTCTCCATCGTCAAGTGGGTGATGTACGGCATGATCGAAGCCGAGGAATACGGCATCACTCAGGCCAATGTCGATCAGATGAAGAGCAGCAGCGACCCGGTGGTGCAGCGCCTGCTCGGTGGCGGTGCCGAGGACACCGGCAAACTGCTGGGCCTGGACAAGGAATGGATGTACCGTGCCGTCAAGGCGGTGGGCAATTACGGCGAGAGCTTCGAGCGCAACGTCGGACCGAAAACGCCGCTGAACCTCCCGCGTGGCGTGAACAATCTGTGGAACAAGGGCGGCCTGATGTACGCCTACCCCCTGCGCTGAAACGCTGATCCGCTGATCCCGAGCAGCAACCGAAGAATGCCGTCACTGATCCTGGCGGCATTTTTCTTTGCCTGAAAGGCCCCATGAGCACAGCCCCCACCGCGGCCAAGCCGCCACCGTCCAAAAAGAGCTGGTCCTGGCGCAGCCAGGCCTTCCGTGGCCTCCTGTACCAGGTCATCTCCATTGGCATCATCGCCGCAGCGGTATGGTTCCTGTGGAGCAATACCCTCACCAACATGCGGGTGCGGGGCATCAAGAGCGGCTTCGACTTTCTGGGGGATGCCGCCGGATTCGACATCGGCGAAGGCCTGTGGGTGTTTGACTCCGCCCGTCCGTACTGGGAGGCCTTTGGGGTCGGCCTGGCCAACACCTTGCGCGTGGCCATCGTCGGTATCTTCCTGACTACGGTATGGGGCACCTTGGTCGGTGTGGGCCGTTTCTCGCGCAACGCGCTGGTGCGGGGGTTGTGCTACGCCTATGTGGAACTGTTCCGCAACATTCCCATCCTGCTGCAACTGCTGATGTGGTACCTGCTGTTCGCCGACGGCCTGCCCGCCGCACAGGAAGCGCTGCATGCGGGACCATTTTTTCTGAGCAAAGGCGGTCTGACCTTTCCTGCTCCGGTGTGGGCTCAGGGCCATCTGTGGGGCCTATACGGATTGCTGATTGGCTGCGCAGTGGCTTGGGGCTACCGCCGCTGGGCCATACGCAAGTTCGAGGCAAGCGGCCAGACCCGCAGCATGTTCTGGGTGCCGCTGGCGCTGGCGGTCCTGGTGGGCGTGATGGGCTGGGCTGCAGGAGGTGCGCCTTCCGAATTCACCTTCCCGGTCAAGGGCGAATTCGCCATCGAGGGCGGCTCGGCGCTGACGCCGGAGTTCCTCTCGGTGCTGATCGGCTTGACGGTCTATACCTCGGCTTTTGTGGCCGAGGTGGTGCGCGCCGGCATCCAGTCGGTGTCGCGCGGGCAATCCGAGGCAGCGCAAGCCCTGGGTCTGTCGCAAGGGCAGACCATGCGCCTGGTGATGCTGCCACAGGCGCTGCGCGTGATCATCCCACCGATGACCAACCAGTTCCTCAACCTGACCAAGAACTCTTCACTGGCCGTGGCCATCGGCTACCCGGACGTGGTGTCGATCAGCAACACAGCCATCAACCAGACCGGCCGGGCCGTGGAATGCATCGCCATCGTCATGCTGGTCTATCTGTTCACTTCGCTCACCACCTCGCTGCTGATGAACTGGTACAACGCCCGTGCGGCCATCAAGGAGCGTTGACATGAGCACCGCCGACACCTCTTCCCATGCGGTCTTCCAGCCGGTCGCGGCACGCCCCGCTCCCATGCGCACCACCGGCCCCCTGGCCTGGGCGCGTGCCAACCTCTTCAGCGATTGGCTCACCGGCCTGATGACGCTGCTGATTGGTGCAGCCCTGCTCCTCTGGGTGCCCCAACTCATCAGCTGGGGGTTGCTGCGCGCTTCCTGGCTGCCGCAATTCGAGCCCTGCCGCCTCGATGGTGTCGGCGCGTGCTGGGGCGTGGTGACCGAGAAGTACCGCTTCATCATCATGGGACGCTACCCGTTCGAACAGCACTGGCGGCCAGTGGTCGCCACGCTGCTGCTGATCGGCCTGATCGTCGCCAGTTGCACGCGGCCCTTCTGGAAACCTTGGCTGGCTGCACTCTGGCTGGCCGTGCTGGCCACGTTCTTCACGCTGATGTACGGTGGCGTACTGGGCATGGCCCGGGTCGAGACCGACCGCTGGGGCGGCCTGCCGCTGACCATCCTTCTGGCCTCCCTGTCGATGGTCATGGCGTTCCCCATCGCCCTGCTGGTGGCGCTGGGGCGGCGCAGCAACCTGCCGGCCATCCGCACCTTCTGCACCATCTATGTCGAACTGATCCGGGGCGTACCGCTCATCAGCGTGCTCTTCATGGCCTCGTTCATGTTCCCGCTCTTCATGCCGCAGGGGGTAAGCATCGACGTGCTGCTGCGCGTCTTGCTGGGCATCACCTTCTTTGCCGCTGCCTACATGGCTGAGGTGATCCGTGGTGGGCTGCAAGCGGTTCCCAAGGGGCAGCTCGAAGCCGCCGCTACCCTGGGTCTGTCGTACTGGCAAACCCAACGCAAGATCGTGCTGCCGCAGGCCCTGGCCATGGTGGTGCCGGCCATGATGAACAACTTCATCAGCGTCTTCAAGGATACCTCGCTCGTCACCATCGTCAGCCTGTATGAACTGACGGGTTCGCACGGTCTGGCGCTCAATTCCGACGCCAACTGGCGACCTTTCAAGCTCGAGGCCTATTTTTTCATTGCTGCCATCTACTTCGCCTTCTGCTTCGCCATGTCGCGCTACAGCGTGTGGGTTGAGGCA
>JBDKJB010000029.1:0-9706 GCA_039796835.1 Pseudomonadota bacterium
TTGTAGAGCGTGAAGTAGCGCCCGCTCGGGTCGGTGTGGGCGTTGTATTCCTCGAAGCAGTTGCGGATGTACTCGGTCTCGCCCTCGACCGTGACCCACACGCCCATGCGGATGTCGTAGGGGATCACGCGGCCGTCTTTCTCCAGCGACGAGATCACCTCGACCATGCCCTTTTTTTCGAGCGCGCCGCCCTCGGCGATGGGCCGGGTTACGTAGGGGATGTCTTCCACGCTGGCGGGCGGGTAGAGCAGGCCGTTGCTGGGCACCGCCAGCCCGGTGGCATTGGACACGGCCGTGCTTTCGATCGACGGCTTGGAGCCATCCAGGAAGCTGTTGAACATCTTGGGGTTGAGCCCGCCGCGCACGGCTTGCTCCGGCGTCAGGCCGTAATAGCCCCAGACCGTGTCGGGGGTCGACTCCGAAAAATGCGGCAGCCATTTGTGGCCTCGTCCGGCCGCCACCACCGGAAAGCCGCAGGTGCGCGCCCAGTCCACCAGATCACAGATCAATGCCGGCTGGTCGCCGAAAGCGAGCGAATAGACCACGCCGGCCTGGGCGGCTCGCCGCGCCAGCAGTGGCCCGCAGAAGGCATCGGCTTCGACCGTCACATTCACCACGTGCTTGCCGTGCTCGAAGGCCTTCAGGCAGTGCTCCACGGCGGCGATGGGGTTGCCCGTGCACTCGACCACAATGTCAATCTGCGGGTGGGTGGCCACGGCCTGCCAGTTGTCGGTGACCCAGGTTGCTCCTGTTTCAATAGCTGTCTGAGCCGTGGTTGCTAGGGATTGTTCGGGTTTCCATCCGACGCGGGCCAGGTTGGCATGGGCGGCGTCCGGGTTCAGGTCGGCGATGGCCACCAGATGAACCCCCGGGGTGCGCGGAATCTGAGCCAGGTACATCGAGCCGAATTTGCCGGCGCCGATCAGGCCGATGCGCACAGGTTTTCCGTCGGCGGCGCGTTGCTGCAGCTTGGAGTACAGATTCATGCGGCCTGCTTCTGGGCGTCAAAGGGTGTCGCAGAAGTTTGCAGCGCGCTGCCAGGCAAGCCGTCCTTCCAAGGCAGGTCGACCGGGTAATCCTTCAGCAGGCAATCGTCGGGTAAGCAATCAATGGGCGTGAAGTCGCGGTGGGCAATGTATTCGGGCCGCTTGTGGCGGCGGATGTGGTTGCTGACCGTGCACAGGCTCAGGTACACCGCCACACGGTTGAAGGGCGAGAGGTTGCTCGTGCTGGCGTGCACCAGACAGCTGTGGAACAGGATCATGCTGCCGGCCGGACCTTTGGGGCTGACGATGCCACCATTCTTGCCGCCGGCCCGCGCCACCAGCTGGCAGATCAGGTCGTTGTCCACCGTCCACAGCGGATAGCTGGTGGTGGTCAGGTCATGCTGGGCGTCGATGACGCCTTTCTTGTGGCTGCCGGGGATGAACATCAGCGGGCCGTTGAATTCGTTCACGTCGTCCAGGAAGATCGCCACGTTCATGGCCCGCTCGGTGGGCATCAGGTCATCGTTCTTCCAGGTGCCGTAGTCCTGGTGCCATTGCCACACATCACCCTCGAAAGCCATCTTGCCGTTGATCTTGAACTGGTGCATGTAGAGCCGCTCGCCAAACAACTGCTCCACTGGCTTGACCATGCGCGGATGCCGCGCCAGGCGGGCAAACGGGCTGCTGACCAGGTGCGCCGCGAAATTGGTGCGCACCGCATCGCTGCCTTTCTCACGCACGTTGTACACCTCGCGCTTGGCATAGAGCGGGGGCACCGCATCCAGCAGGGTCTGCGTCTCCTGCGGTGAAAAGAGGCTGGGGAAAAACAGGTAGCCGTCCTGTTCGAACTGGGCAAGCTGCGCGGGGCTGAGGTTCATGATCGACGTCCTTGGGTGGGTGCTTGTGTGGGGACCATGGAATGGAATACTGTAGACAGAATACATCCTGGCCGACCGACCCGATGAAAAGACTCAGCCGAATGTTCCGGCGTGAGCGAGTCCGCCCAATCGCGCAGTGATCTCGAAAAAGCCTGTGACCGTGTCGTCCATGATTTCCTGCGCGGTCTTCACGCGGTCGATCAGGCCAGCGGACTGCCCAGCCAGTGCAGGCGCGGCCTCCATGTCGCCGTCGAAATACACACGGCGGATCCCTTTCATCGTTTCGAAAGACATCACGCCGGCCTCGTGGATCTCCAGCGTCAGCTTGGACTTGAGCGTGCGAATGCAGGGCGTACCCTTCTTGTTCAGCACCACGGTGCCGGTCTCCTTGGCTTCCACAATGGCTGCTTTGTAGGCCAGATGGACCGGGCTTTCAGCGCAGCTGACGAAGCGTGTGCCCATCTGGATGCCCTCAGCCCCGCAGGCAAAGGCAGCGGCCATGCCCCGCCCGTCCACAATACCGCCGGCTGCAATCATCGGCACATCGCAGCGGTTGCGGATGGCCTGCAACAGCACCAGGGTTGAAACCTCTTCCGGGTTCTTGAAGCCCCCGCCCTCTGCCCCTTCCACCACCAAACCGTCCACGCCAGCGTCCACACAGCGCAAGGCGGCATCAACCGTCGGCACGGCGTGGTACACGAAGGCGCCAGCGGCCTTCAACGGTTCGATGAATTTTGCAGGGCTGCCTGCCGAAGTGGTCACAAACTTCAATGCACCGTCTTCAGCCAGGCCGCAGACATATCTCAGCATGGCCTCGTCCTTGAGGAAGCGGATGGGCAGGTTCACGCCAAAGGGCAGCCCTTCGGAGCGGCGCAGGGCCACCATGGCCTCGATCTCGCGCTGGCAATTTTCTGTCTCGCCCGAAGAGGTTTCGATGATGCCCAGGCCGCCCGCGCGAGACACCGCGCAAGCCAGTTGCGCTCGGGCAATCCAGCCCATCGGGGCTTGAACGATGGGATAGCGGGCGCCAGTGTGCGCGAGGACACGGTTCATGGAATGGCAATGTCAGTGATCAGAGGTCGACATTGTTGCCAACGCGGCGCTCCTGCCCCTGTCCCATGGATTACTCGCGTCGGGCACGCGCCGCCGCTCAGACGCCTTCGGGCTTGATCTCGGCGCGGGCGATCACGGGCTTCCAGCGTGCCTGTTCTGCCTTGATGAAGGCATCGAACTCGGTGGCTGTGTTGCCCACGGCCAAGGCGGTGTCGTGAGACAGCTTTTCCTTCACGACGCTGCCCCGCGTCGCTTTGATGGCTTCGGCTTCCAGTTTGGCGATGTTGGCCTTGGGCCATTTGCTCGGTGCCAGCAGACCGTACCACTGCGTCATCTCAAAGCCTTTGTAGCCCTGTTCGGCCACGGTCGGCACCTCGGGCAACTGCGGCAGGCGCGCGCTGGTGCCGGTAGCGATGCAGCGCAGCTTGCCCGCCTTGATGAAGGGCAGCAAAGCGGGCGCGCCGACCGAAGCGGCCTGCAGGCGGCCCGCCAGCAGGTCGGTCAGCATCGGGCCGGTGCCGCGATAGGGCACATGCAGCACAAAGGCGTCGCTCACCATCTTGAGGTACTCGAATGCCAGATGCCCGGCGCTGCCATTGCCGGCCGAGCCGTAGTTGAGTTGACCAGGCTTGGATTTGGCGTAAGCGATGAATTCCTTGAGGTTCTTCACCGGAAGATCCGGGTGCACCACATACAGGCTGGGCACCTTGGACAGCAGCGTGACCGGGACGAAGTCGCGGGCCGCGTCGTAGGGCAGCTTGGGGAAGATGAAAGGGTTGACGGCCAGTGTACCGATGTGGCCCAGCACCAGCGTGTGCTCATCGGTGGAGTTGGCCACTTCCTGCATGGCGATGTTGCCGGCTGCTCCGGGTTTGTTGTCCACAAAGACGTTCTGGCCGATGGTCTTGGCCATTTCACCGGCCACGGCGCGGGCAACGATTTCCGAACTGCCGCCGGGCGCAAAAGGCACGACCAGGCGCAGCGGCTTGCTGGGCCAGGCCGCTTGCGCGCGGGCCGCCAGGGGCAGGGTGGACAAGGCAGCGACGCCGGCCTGGGCCAGCCATTGGCGGCGAGAGACGTTGGTGAAGGAGGTGCGATGGTTTGTCATGGGAAAGTGTGCGAAAACTCGAAAAAAGTGGAGAGGCTGAACATACCGGCGGGTCACTCCAGAGTGATGCCGCGCTCTTTGACGACGCGGGCCCACAGCGCCATCTGGCCGCGCACAAAGCGCTGGGCGGCCTCCGGATTGGCGGTCTGGATGTCGCCACCGAGTTGTGCGATGCGTGCCTTGACTTCGGGTGCATCCAGGGCTTTTTGCAGGGCCGCGGAGAGCTTGGTGACCACGGCGTCCGGCGTGCCGGCGGGAGCGAGCAGGACGTTCCATTCGTGCACCTCGGCGCCGACCACGCCAGCTTCAGCCAGTGTCGGCACCTCGGCCAGAATGGGCGAACGCCTGGCGCTGGTCACGGCGAGTGCGCGCAGTTTGCCCGACTGGATGTGTCCGAGCGTAGAGGCCAGATTGCCGAAGAACACCGGCACCTGCCCGCCCACCACGTCGTTCAGGGCCGGGCCGCCGCCTTTGTAGGGGATGTGCGCCATCTCGGCCCGGGCGGCGGACTCGAACAACGCGCCCGCCAGATGCTGGGCCGAGCCGTTGCCGCTCGACGCATACGCCACCGCGTCCTTGCGCACCTTGGCCAAGGCAACCAGATCTGCCACCGATTTGGCCGGGAACTGCGCGTTGACCAGCACCACATTGGGAAACAGCGCCACCACTCCGATCGGACGGAAGGCCTTGTCGCTGTCGTAGGGCAGCTTGGGATACAGCGCCGGGTTCACGGCAAAAGAAGAGGCGTCCAGCATCAGCGTATGACCGTCCGGTGCGGCTTTGGCCACCGCCGCGGCGCCGATCTGTCCGCTGGCACCGGGTTTGTTTTCGACCACCACCGTTTGTCCCAGGGCCTCGCTCAGGCGCGGCGCGATCAGGCGCGCCATGGTGTCGGCGCCGCCGCCGGGTGGGTAGGTGACCACCAAGGTGATGGGTTTGCCAGGCCAGGCAGGCGTGACCTGCGCGTGCGCAGGCGCCGGCATCTGGCCACCCACAAACGCTACAAATAAAGTAGCTAGAAATGGCGTGAATAAACGGAACATAAACTATTTTCTTTCAAGCATTGAGTTCAGCGCACCTGCGCGATGTAGCGGAACGCAAAAGCATCCCCGAGCGTGGTGCGCAATTCCACACAACGCCCGCCGAGGTCAAACGCCCGCCGCTCTACCCGAACGCAGGGATGCCCGGTCTCGAGCCGCAGCAGCGCAGCCTGGGCGGCATCCAGCAGCCCGAAACCGAGCTTGTCTTCGGCGCGATGGATGGTCACGCCGCAGACGCGCTGCAGCATCGGGTAGAGCAGAGCGTCCCAGGCTGCGGTGTCGGAAGCCGACAGCGCCTCGAACTGCGGCAACGGCAGGGTGATCTCCTCCAGCAGTCGGGGCTGGCCGCTCACGCTGCGCAGGCGCTGCAACTGCAGGACGCTGGCTCCGGCGGGCAGGCCCAGCGCATCAGCCACGTCTGCGCCAGCCAGCTCGGTCTTGCGCTTCAGGATCTTCGATTGCGGCGCTCCGCCAGGCCCATCGTCCTGGGAAAACCGGAAAAACCGCAGCATCGAGGCGCCGCCCAGGCCCGCTCGCACGAAGGTGCCGCGGCCGTGCTGACGCTCCAGCAGCCCCTGGGCCACCAGCAGCGCCAAGGCCTGCCGAAGGGTGCCCAAAGCCACGCCATGTTCTTTCGCCAGCACAGCTTCGGCCGGCAGCGCCGTGCCCGGCACCCATTCACCCTGCAGGATGCGGGCACGCAGGCTGGCTGCCAGCCAGCCGTATCGGCTCTGCCCCGGCGCAGGCTGACCGGCTGGCAAAGGTTCTGAAACGGCTGAGGGCGTCAACATGAGGTAATTGTTTTAGTCTTCTAGATGACTAGAATATAACCCATGCTGCCGCTCCTGTCAAAACCAGCGCTGTCCTCAGCGGTGTCAGTGGACACCCATTTGCACGTGTTCGCGCCTGGTCAATCGGTGCCGGGTGCGCGCTATACCCCGGCATATGCGGCTTCCCTGGAGGACTGGCAAGCGGTGGCGCGCGCGCAGGCGGTGACACATGGCGTGTTGGTGCAGACCAGCTTCATGGGCACCGACAACACACTGCTGTTGGCGCAGCTGGATCAGCATCCGGCGACATTGCGTGGCGTGGTCGTGGTGAAGCCGGACGCTGCCTTGCCCCTTCTGATGGCCTGGCATGCCCGGGGCGTCCGGGGCATCCGTTTGAACCTGGCAGGCGGTTCGCACGGCACGGATGACTGGGCGGCAGCCACTCGGTTGTGGGACGCCGTGTCGCAACTGGGCTGGCACCTGGAGTTGCACACCGACACCGGGGCGTTGCCGGGTGTGCTGGCATTGTTGCCACACGACCTGCCGCTGGTGCTGGATCATTTTGCCAAGCCGGCACGAGCCAGTCTGCACGACGCCACGGTGCTGGCGGTGCGGCGTTGCGGTGTCGGCAAAGTGCACATCAAGCTCAGCGCAGCATACCGCCTGGCACTGGGTGTGGACCCCCAGGAGCTGGCGCGGCTGTGGCTGGGGGAGTTGGGCCCCGACGCTTTGCTGTGGGGCAGCGACTGGCCCTGCACCAATCACGAGGCGCGGGCCGAATACGCCAAGTTGCATGCGGCATTGGAAGACTGGCTGGGCGCGGACACTGCCTTGACCCACCAGGTCCGATCTGCCAACCCGATGCGCCTGTATTGGGGCCAGCTACCGAGGTGACCGTCGGAGGCTGCCACTTGGCGCTATATTGCTGGGCATGTTCTGGCCACAGTGCCAGTTCCACTCCTCAACCCTGGACCGCGCACCATGGCGACATCGACCCCATTCAACTGGCAAGACCCCTTCTTGCTGGACACGCAACTGTCAGAAGATGAGCGCGCCGTGCGCGACGCCGCTCAAGCCTATTGTCAGGGTCAGTTGCTGCCCCGCGTGACCGAGGCCTTCCGCAACGGCCACACCGACCCGGCCATCTTCCGCGAAATGGGTGAACTCGGCCTGCTGGGCCCCACCATTCCCGAACAATATGGCGGCCCCGGCCTGAATTACGTGGCCTATGGTCTGATCGGCCGCGAGGTCGAGCGCGTGGACAGCGGCTACCGCTCGATGATGAGCGTGCAGAGTTCGCTCGTGATGGTGCCGATCTTCAGCTTCGGCACCGAAGCGCAGAAACAGAAGTTCCTGCCCAAACTGGCCAGCGGTGCATGGATCGGCTGCTTCGGCCTGACCGAGCCCGACCACGGCAGCGACCCGCAGAGCATGGTCACCCGCGCACAGAAGGTGCCGGGCGGTTACGAGCTGACGGGCGCCAAGATGTGGATCAGCAACTCGCCGATCGCCGACGTCTTCGTGGTCTGGGCCAAAGAGGTTTCCGAAGGTGGCAAGGTCGGCCCCATCCGCGGATTCGTGCTCGAGAAAGGCATGAAGGGCCTCTCGGCGCCCGCCATCCACAGCAAGGTGGGCCTGCGCGCCAGCATCACGGGAGAGATCGTCATGGACAAGGTCTTCTGCCCTGAGGAGAACGCCTTCCCTGAGGTGCAGGGCCTCAAAGGCCCGTTCACCTGCCTCAACAGCGCGCGCTACGGCATCGCCTGGGGGGCGCTCGGCGCGGCGGAAGACTGCTGGCTGCGTGCCCGCCAGTACGTGCTGGACCGCAAGCAGTTCGGCCGGCCGCTGGCGGCCAACCAGCTCATCCAGAAGAAGCTGGCCGACATGCAGACCGAGATCGCTTTGGGGCTGCAGGGCTGCCTGCGCCTGGGCCGCATGAAGGATGAAGGCATCGCGGCAGTGGAGATCACCTCCATCCTCAAGCGCAACAGCTGCGGCAAGGCGCTCGACATCGCCCGCCTGGCGCGCGACATGATGGGCGGCAACGGCATCAGCGACGAATTTGGCGTGGCGCGGCACCTGGTCAACCTGGAGGTCGTCAACACCTACGAAGGCACGCACGACATCCACGCCCTCATCCTCGGCCGCGCGCAAACCGGCATCGCGGCCTTCAATTAATTGGGGTCAGAACCCAATTAATCATGCAATCTCTTTATAAATAATTGGAATCTGACCCCAATTTATGACTCCAGGCGCGCTCGACCACATCAAGGTACTCGACCTCTCCCGCGTGCTCGCGGGGCCGTATTGCGCACAGATGCTGGCCGATCTGGGCGCTGACGTCATCAAGGTTGAGCGCCCCAACGAAGGCGACGACACGCGCAAGTGGGGTCCGCCCTTCATGCCGCGTGCCGACGGCCAGCCCGGCACCCACGCCACCTATTACCACTGCACCAACCGCAACAAGCGCGCCATCACGCTCGACATCAGTCGGCCCGAAGGCCAGGCCATCGTGCGCGAATTGGCGGCGCAGAGCGACATCGTCGTCGAGAACTTCAAGGTGGGCGGGCTCAAGGCCTATGGTCTCGACTACGCCACCTTGAGCGCGCTGAACCCGAGGCTCATCTATTGCAGCGTGACGGGCTTCGGCCAGACCGGCCCCTATGCCGCGCGCGCGGGCTACGACCTGATGATCCAGGCCATGAGCGGCATGATGAGCATCACCGGCCTGCCCGACGGTGCCCCCGGCGGTGGCCCGATGCGTGTGGGTGTGGCGATCACTGACCTCTTCACGGGCGTCTTCGCCTGCAGCGCCATCCTCGCTGCGCTGGAGGCCCGCCATGTCTCGGGCAGGGGCCAGCACATCGACATGGCGCTGATGGACGTGGGCATGGCCATGCTGGCCAACCAGGCCATCGGCTACCTCAACACCGGCGCCGTGCCGCAGCGCCAGGGCAACACCCATCCCAGCCTGGCGCCCTACCAGGACTTCCCCACGCTCGACGGTCGTGTGCTGCTGGCGATCGGCAACGACGGCCAGTTCGCCCGTTTCTGCGAAGCCGCCGGCCACCCCGAATGGGCGCAGGACCCGCGGTACGCCAAGGTGGCGCCGCGCAACGTGAACCGCGGCGAGCTCATCCCGCTGATGGCCAGTGTCACCGCCACGCGGACCACGGCGGATTGGGTGGCGCTGCTGGGCGACAAGGCCGTGCCCTGCGGCCCCATCAACGACATCGCCGCCTCTTTTGCCGACAAGCAGGTGCAGCACAGAAGCATATGGGTCAAGCAGCAAATTCCCGACAACCAAAGCCAACCGTCAGCTACTAAAAATGTAGCAAACCAGATCGTTTCAACGGTGGCCAGCCCGCTGCGCCTGCGAGATAACCCGCCCGTTTTGCGCCATCCGCCACCTGCCATGGGGCAGCACACCGACGAGGTGTTGCGGCAGCTGGGTCGCAGCGCCCAGGAGATCGAGCGCCTGCGCGCAGCAGGGGTGGTGTGAGTTCAGCCCTTGCGGCTGACCAGAAAGACCCCACCGGTCACCAGCAGCAGGGCCAACACCAGACCGGCGGTGATCGGCTCGCCCAGCCACAGCCCGCCCACCACCAGGGCAAAGACCGGGGTGAGGAAGACAAAGGCTGAAATGCGCGTGGCAGGATAGTGGCCCAGCAGCCACATCCACACCAGGAAGCTGGCAAACGCGCCCACCGCAGTCTGGATGAAGATCGACACGCTGGCGCGCAGGCTCCAGTCCCAGGTCCAGGCTTCGCCCAGGGCCAGCGACAGTCCCGGCAGCACCACCGAACTGACGGCGACCTGATAGAACAGCAGTTTTTCGGCAGGCACCTGAGCCAGTGGCGTTGACGAGCGG
>JBDKJB010000030.1:0-9574 GCA_039796835.1 Pseudomonadota bacterium
CAGATGAATTGCGGCAAGCGGTGAACTTGCGGGAAATCGAGGGATTGAGTTACGAAGAGATTTCGACTGTCATGGATTGCCCGATTGGGACGGTTCGCTCCAGGATATTTCGCGCCAGAGAGGCGATTTCTTCCAGAATCAAGCCGATGTTGGAGAACCGAGGCGGGAAGCGCTGGTGAGGGCGACAATGGAACATTCGTCGAAATTTCACAATGCAGAAAGAGTGCTGTGCGATGACAAGCAATGATGCGCAACTGATCAGCGATTTGATGGACGGCCAATTGCAAGGCGCGGATGTCGCTCGAGCGGTGGAACTGGTTGCGTCTGATCCAACGGCCCTGGCAACTTGGATGGAATTCAACCTAGGTGCGGAGGTGCTTCGCTCGGGCGTGTGCACGGGCATGCCACTGGATCCGAATCTCCATGGCAAGGTGATGGCGGCCTTGGCGCGGGAGCCCGGATCCCCAGCGATGTCGAATACTCCTCTGCGAGAGAGAGCAGCGGCTGATGCCGCCAATGACAGTCAGTTCAGGTGGCGGCTGGTTGCAGGTCTGGCATCGGTCGTGGTGGTGGGGGCGCTTGCCTGGAATCTGGTGGGTACGAGCGTGCCCGCAGCAGATGTGGCGATTGGTCCGGCCGCGGTTGAAAGGCCAGTGGTTGTGGCCGGGCAGGAGCGCGTGATGGTCAGGGATCCTCATCTGGATGCACTCTTGTCGGCCCACAAGCAGCTGGGTGGAGCGTCTGCATTGCAAAAACCGTCAGGCTTCTTGCGTAATGCAACCTTTGAAGGGCCGGAGCGCTGATGGCACGAAACGTCTTTCGGGTCGCGTTTGTCGTTCTGGTCTTGGTGGTCGGTGCGGTGGCCCACGCCAGCCCCGAAGCCCCTGTTCCGGCGGAGCGCAGCATTGCAGATTGGCTGGCCCGCATGCATGAGGGTTCACGCAAGCGGGCCTTCGTAGGAACCTTCGTCGTGTCGTCGGCATCAGGCATGTCGAGTTCCCGGATTTGGCACGCGTGTGATGGTGAGCAGCAACTGGAGCGCGTTGTGACCCTGACGGGCGCGCCGCGCACGACCTTGCGGCGCAACGACGACGTGCTTACCCTTCTGCCAGACGAGAAGATGGCCATCGCCGAGAAACGGGAGTCGCTGGGACTGTTCCCCAAATTGCTCAACACTGCAGATTCCTCCATCGGTCAGCATTACGATGTCCGCTACCTGGGTCAGAGCAGGGTGGCGGGGACAGAGGCCGATGTCATCCATCTTGTTGCCAAAGACCTGCTGCGGTTCAGTTACCGGGTGTGGGCGGAGCGCAAGACGGGGCTGATGGTCAAGTTGCAAACCCTCGACACCGACGGCAAGGTTCTGGAACAGGCTGCATATTCTGAGTTGCAGTTGGATGCCCCAGTCAGTATTGCTCGGTTGACGAAGATGATGTCAGCGACCGATGGCTACAAGGTGGTCCGACCAGAGATGGTCAAGACAACCGCGGAGAGTGAAGGTTGGGTTCTGAAGGCTCCGGTGCCAGGGTTCAAGCCCATGGGCTGCGTCAAACGCAGCTCAGGCAGTGCCGACGGCACGATGCAATGGGTTTTTTCGGATGGCTTGGCATCGGTCTCGGTGTTCGCCGAGGCATTTGACCGGCAGCGCCACGTGCAGGAAGGTTTGAATGTGGCCGGGGCCACCCGCGCCCTGACTCGGCGCGTGACCGACCGTCAGTCTGAGAAGAGCCACGATTGGTGGTTGACGGTGGTGGGTGAAGTGCCTGCACAAACACTTCTTCAATTTGCGCAGGGGCTTGAACGCCGCAAGTAAGCTGCCAGATTCGTTACGGATGCCAGATCTCCCGGCTGAACTCCGTCCGCCAAACAGCGTCCAACGCGTTGGCATGTTTCCTTGAAAGGCTGTTTCATGATTTCTTCTTTTCTGAATGCTTTGCCGGTGCCGCGTCTGTGGTCAGACATGGGCCGGGCCTTGTTCAAGTTGGTGGTTGTCGCTCTGGGATCGGTTGGCTCCCTGAGCCTGCCTGCCGTGGTCCACGCGCAAGCAGTCCGGGGCTTGCCGGATTTCACTGAGCTGGTAGAGCAGGTGGGCCCCTCGGTGGTCAACATTCGGACGATCGAACGCGCTTCGGCCCGCAACTCCTTGCCGGGCGGTGGAAGCGGCATGGAAGAAGAAATGCTGGAGTTTTTCCGTCGTTTTGGTGTGCCCATCCCGAACATGCCCCGTCAGGCGCCGCGCCCCAATCAGGCACCTCGCCAAGAAGAAGAACGTCCTCGTGGAGTGGGCTCGGGCTTCATCCTCACCGTTGATGGATTCATCATGACCAATGCCCATGTGGTGGACGGCGCTGATGAGGTGCTGGTCACCCTCACTGACAAGCGTGAATTCAAGGCACGCATCGTGGGGGCCGATAGGCGCACGGATGTGGCTGTTGTCAAAATCGACGCGTCTGGTTTGCCCGCGGTGAAAGTGGGTGATGTGAACCGTCTCAAGGTGGGGGAGTGGGTCATGGCCATTGGTTCGCCATTTGGTCTTGAAAACACGGTTACCGCTGGGATTGTCAGTGCCAAACAGCGTGACACCGGCGACTATCTACCGTTCATCCAGACCGATGTGGCGATCAATCCTGGCAATTCGGGTGGCCCGCTCATCAACATGCGTGGCGAAGTGGTCGGCATCAACAGCCAGATCTATTCACGCACAGGTAGCTTTGCAGGTATCTCGTTCGCAATTCCAATGGATGAAGCGGTCCGTGTGAGTGACCAGCTGCGCTCTACAGGTCGGGTGCAGAGGGGGCGCATCGGGGTGCAGATCGATCAGGTGACCAAAGACGTTGCCGAGTCTCTTGGTTTGACAAAAGCCCAGGGCGCACTCGTCCGTGGTGTTGAAGCGGGTTCACCTGCGGAAAAGGCGGGTGTTGAGGCAGGCGACATCATCACCAAATTCGAAGGCGCCCTGATCGAGAAGTCGAGTGATTTGCCGCGTTTGGTGGGGGCAGTCAAACCTGGGACCCGTGCTACGCTCACGGTCTTGCGTCGCGGTGTGAGCAAGGAAGTCGCTGTGGTGATTGGTGAGGTTGAGCCGGACCGCGTGGCTGCACGGCGGGGAAGTGACCGCGAAGACAGGCCCAAGCCTTCAGCTGTTGGCCAGTCCCTGGGCCTGACAGTGTCCGAGTTGACCGAGGCGCAGAAGTCTCAGGCCAAGGTCAAAGGCGGTGTACGAGTGGACGTGGCTGCTGAAGGGGCTGCGCGAGCAGGATTGAGAGAAGGCGATGTGATCGTGGCGATTGCCAATGTGGAGGTTGCCAACTTGAAAGATTTTGAAGCTGCTGTCGCCAAGGCCGACAAATCCAAGGCGGTCAACGTGCTCTACCGACGTGGTGAATGGGCCAACTACGCCATGATCCGCTCGACGCGCTGAAGGTCCCTGTGTTGGGCGATTCCCAAGCGATTCATGGGGGAATTGCCGGGCCCTTTGCACTTTGGAGACAGATCACCAAGTTTGCAGACACTGACCAAGCGCCGATCGGATGTTGCGAAAAGGATAAAATCTGAAGTTTCGCGGTCACCAATGTCGTCATTGGGCCTGCCATTTTCACAATATGAATTTTTGGCTTTGCGAGATGAGATCATCCACAGATCGCTCACATCTTGCAAAACGCACATAAATAATTTGTGAATAAACTGTGCATAACTTCTTGTTGCCGGATCGCAACGAGCGAGCAAAGGCGCGACGAGGTCTTCACCTGCAGGGCAATTTGCCTACAATGAAGTTCCAACTTTCGCAGTTGCCAAAGAATGTTGGTTCAGGGCGCGTCCTCACACGACGCGCCCTTTTTTCTTGTCTACAGCTCTTTCAATTCAATTACTTGTTGCTCATCGTTGATGAATCACATCAGAAATTTTTCGATCATTGCGCACATTGATCACGGCAAGTCAACGCTTGCCGATCGGCTCATTCAGCGGTGCGGTGGGTTGGCCGAGCGGGAGATGGAAGCCCAGGTGCTGGATTCGATGGACATCGAAAAGGAGCGTGGGATAACCATCAAGGCGCAAACCGCAGCGCTGCACTACAAAGCGCGCGACGGCCAGATTTACAACCTCAACTTGATCGACACGCCCGGGCACGTCGACTTCTCCTATGAGGTGTCGCGCTCGCTGTCCGCTTGCGAAGGGGGCTTGTTGGTGGTCGATGCCAGCCAGGGGGTGGAAGCCCAGACCGTAGCCAATTGCTACACCGCGCTGGACCTCGGCGTGGAAGTGGTGCCGGTACTGAACAAGATGGATTTGCCGCAGGCCGACCCTGACAACGCACGGGCTGAAATCGAGGACGTGATCGGTATAGACGCCAGCCAGGCCATCCCATGCTCAGCAAAGACCGGCATGGGCATCGACGACATCCTGGAAGCCATCGTGGCTCGCATTCCGGCTCCCCAGGGCAAGCCCAAGGGTCCGTTGCGGGCGATGATCATCGACAGTTGGTTTGACAACTATGTCGGTGTGGTGATGCTGGTGCGCGTGGTCGATGGCCGCCTGCCCAAGGGGGAAAAAATCAAGCTGATGGCCACACAGGCGACCTACAACGCCGATAGCTTGGGTGTGTTTACGCCAGCCAACCAACCTCGCGAAGCCTTGGAGGCGGGGGAGGTGGGGTATGTGATCGCTGGCATCCGGGAGCTGCAGAACGCCAAAGTCGGCGACACCATCACCGCGGTCCGCTTGGGCACGGGCGGTGCGGCGTTCACAGCCACGGAGCCTCTGCCCGGCTTCAAGGAGATTCAGCCCCAAGTGTTTGCGGGCCTTTATCCGACAGAGGCCAATCAATACGAGGCCCTGCGCGACAGCCTGGAAAAGCTCAAACTCAATGATTCGTCGCTTCATTACGAGCCCGAAGTCAGTCAGGCCCTGGGGTTCGGTTTCCGTTGCGGGTTTCTGGGCTTGCTGCACATGGAGATCGTGCAGGAGCGCTTGGAACGTGAGTTCGATCAAGACCTCATCACCACGGCGCCGAGTGTCGTCTACCAAGTTGTGACGCAGGGCGGTGAGGTGCGCATGGTGGAGAACCCGTCCAAGATGCCGGACCAGGGACGCCTCGATGAAATCCGCGAACCCATCGTGACGGTCCATCTCTACATGCCGCAAGAGTATGTCGGGTCGGTCATGACCCTGGCCAACCAGAAACGCGGTGTCCAGATGAACATGGCGTATCACGGTCGGCAGGTGATGCTGACCTATGACATGCCCTTGGCAGAAATCGTCCTGGATTTTTTTGACAAACTGAAGTCTGTCTCGCGGGGGTATGCCTCGATGGACTACGAGTTCAAGGAATACCGTGCCGCGGACGTTGTCAAGGTGGACATCCTGCTCAATTCCGAAAAAGTCGATGCACTGTCGATCATCGTCCACCGGTCGCAGTCACAGTTCCGCGGGCGGGCGGTGGTGGCCAAGATGCGCGAAGTGATTTCACGCCAAATGTACGATGTGGCGATCCAGGCTGCGATTGGCGCCAACATCATCGCGCGTGAGACAATCAAAGCTTTGCGCAAAAACGTGATTGCTAAGTGCTACGGCGGAGACATCACACGCAAGCGCAAACTTCTCGAAAAGCAAAAAGCAGGCAAAAAACGCATGAAGCAGATCGGCACCGTGGAAGTTCCCCAAGAAGCCTTTTTGGCCATTCTTCAGGTTGAAGACTGAACATGCAGGTGCTGACTTCTCTGGTGCTGGCTGCATTTGCAGCATATGCCAGCCTTTGGTATTCAGGGCGCATTGAAGGCAACTTCGCTCTCCTGCTGTTCATGGCCACGGTGGTGACCGGGCTCTACTGGCTGGCTGAACGCTTCTATTTCCTTCCCCGGCGTCACAAGGCTGCGGCCACTCTGCAAGAAGCCGAGGAGAAGCGCCGCATTGACCTGGAGCGCCAAGGCATCAAAGCAGACAGCGGCAGCGGTCTGGGGGCAGCCCGTGCTGCGATTCTTCAACAACCCTGGTGGCTCGACTGGACAGCGGGGCTGTTTCCCGTGATCTTGGCGGTTTTCCTGCTGCGCTCGTTCCTGTATGAGCCCTTCAAGATTCCGTCCGGCTCCATGATCCCCACGCTTTGGGTGGGTGACCTGATCCTGGTCAACAAATTCCACTACGGCGTGCGCCTGCCGGTTCTCAACACCAAAGTGACCGAAGGGGCTGCCCCGCAACGCGGCGATGTGATGGTGTTTCGCTATCCTCCCAGGCCCAGCCTGGATTACATCAAGCGCGTGGTCGGTGTACCTGGCGACGAGGTGGCATACATCAACAAACGCCTAACCATCAATGGCCAGTCCGCCGCCGTCTCGGGTCTGCCAGAATTTTTTGACGAAGATGTGATGCGGTATTTCCCACAGTTCGAAGAGCAGCTCGGGGCCGTGAAGCATCGGATGCTGAACGATGATTCGCGCCGGGGCGGGATTTCCGAGGCAGAAGTCATGGATTTCCCGGGCAAGGGCGCTTGCCGCTACAGTGCCGAAGGCGTGGTCTGCAAAGTACCACAGGGTCACTATTTCATGATGGGCGACAACCGCGACAATTCTCTGGATTCCCGCTATTGGGGTTTCGTGCCAGATGGCAATATCGTAGGCAAGGCTTTTTTTGTGTGGATGAATTTTGGTAACCTGAAACGCATTGGTGCGTTTCAGTGATTCAGGCTCAATGACGGAACTGAGGAGACATGATGAAAACTACACTGAAATCTCGGCAAAAGGGGCTGTCGTTCCTGGGCCTGCTGTTCGTGGCAGGTGTCTTGGGCATCACTGGGGTGATTGCCGCCCAAGTGTTTCCCACCTTGATTGAATTCCAGGCGGTGAGTCGTGCCGCCGCCCGCGCCGCGCTGGCGCCTTCGGGTACTGTGGCAGAAGTGCGTGCCACCTTTGACAAACAGGCCGCAGTGGATGACATCAAAAGCATCAATGGCAAGGACATTGAAGTCACGAAGGAAGGCGACAAGATAGTGGTGAAGTATTCCTACCAGCGGGAGATCCACCTGGCGGGCCCGGCCTGGCTCACGCTCAAGTACGAAGGTCGCAGCAAATGACCGGGCCGCGAGGCTGATGCCGCCATTGCACGAATCGTCCGCATCACCCGAGCAGGTGGCGTCCCACCGGCGCCTTGAGCAGCGTCTGGGCCATCGATTTGCCGATGCAGCATTGCTGCAGCAGGCGCTCACACATCGCAGCTTTGGGGTCACGCACTACGAACGACTGGAATTTCTGGGAGATTCGGTGCTGAACCTGGCCGTCTCTGAATTGCTCTATGCACGCTTGGGCAGCCTGCCTGAGGGAGATCTTTCGCGCATCCGGGCGAATTTGGTGCGGCAAGAAACCTTGCACAAGATTGCGCTGGACCTGGGGCTTCCTGGGCTCCTTCGCCTGGGGGAGGGCGAGATGCGGTCGGGAGGGCAGAAGCGCGCCTCCATTCTGGCCGATGCGCTTGAGTCTGTCATTGGCGCGGCCTTCCTGGATGCCGGCTACGCTCTAGCTCGCGACATGGTGCACCGATTGTTTGACAAGGTTGAAATCAATCCCCAGATGCAGGCCCTGGACAAAGACGCCAAGACCGCACTGCAGGAATGGCTGCAGGGGCGCAAAATGAAGCTGCCCAGCTACCGGGTGGTGGGCACGCTGGGCGCCGCGCACCAGCAGACCTTTGACGTGGAATGTCTGGTTGCTGAATTCAACCTGATCGAGCGCGGCATTGGTGGTTCTCGCCGTGCTGGCGAGCAGGCCGCAGCGGCTGCCATGCTCCAGGCCCTGCAGGCCCGCTCGACATGAGTGCGCAAAGGGGGTTTTCATGACTGAGGCACCTGCTTTGCCGCGCCGTTGCGGGTTGATTGCCATTGTTGGCAAACCCAATGTAGGCAAGTCCACGCTTCTCAATGCGCTGGTGGGCCAAAAGATCAGCATCACTTCACGCAAGGCACAGACCACTCGCCACCGCATCACGGGCGTGCGCACGCGCGGCACGGCTCAGTTTGTGTTTGTGGACACGCCGGGCTTCCAGACCGCGCATGGCAATGCGCTCAACCGCTCGCTGAACAAGACCGTGCTGGGCGCGGTGGGTGATGTTGATCTGGCGCTCCTGGTGGTGGAGGCCGGCCGTTTCAATGCCGCCGATGCCAAAGTATTGGAATTGTTGCCTGATGGCCAGAAGGTCTTTCTCATTGCCAACAAGCTCGATCTGTCGGGGCGACGGGCTGAACTGGCCCCGTGGCTGCAAGAGATGTCGAAGCGGCACCCCTTCGCCGAAATTGTGCCCTTGTCTGGGAAGAATCCGAACGATGTAGAGCGTCTGCTGACCATCTGCGAGCCCTACTTGCCCGAGCAGGATTGGTGGTACGCCGAAGATGAACTGACGGACAAGAACGAGAAATTTCTGGCCTCTGAAACCGTCCGCGAAAAGCTCTTCCGTCTGACGGGGGATGAGTTGCCCTATACCTCGACAGTGGTGATCGACAGCTTTACCGAGGAGCCGGGCAAAGGCCGCAACAAGCGCTTTGTGAAGATTGCCGCCACCATCGTGGTTGAGCGCGATGGTCACAAGGCCATGGTGATCGGTGACAAAGGGGAGCGCATCAAACGTATCGGTTCCGAAGCACGGACCGAGCTTGAAAAGCTGATGGATGCCAAGGTCTTCCTAGAACTCTGGGTCAAGGTCCGTTCGGGCTGGGCGGATGACGAGGCGCGGGTCCGCAGTTTTGGCTATGGCTAGCACATCGCTGCGTCAGTACAGCCATGAAACGAGTCACCCACGAGCCAGCCTTTGTGCTGCATCGCTACGACTGGAGCGAAACCAGCCTGATCCTTGAAGTATTCACCCGGCATGGCGGCCGGATCGCCCTGGCTGCCAAGGGCGTGAAGCGCCCCAGCTCGAATTTCCGACCCGTGCTGCTGCCGCTGCAGCCGCTGCAGATTGCCTATTCGGGTGACGGTGAGATTCGCACGCTCAAGGCCGCGCAGTGGATGGGGCCACACATCATGCCGCAAGGCGAATCTCTGATGGCCGGTTATCACGTCAACGAGCTGATGCTGAAGCTGTTGGCCCGCGACGATCCACATCCCGAACTGTTCGATGTGTATGCCCCCATGGTGCAGCACATTGCGCTTTCGGGCGGCACAGGCAGGGGCGACGCCGATGTGTTGCAGGCCGTGCTGCGGGCGTTTGAGCTGCTGTTGCTGCGGGAGTTGGGATTGCTGCCGCAACTGCACCTGCAGACCACGACCTTGCGCGGACTGCAGGGTGAAACGATGTACCACCTGTCCGAGCATGGACTGCGCGAAAGTCCGGGCGAAGCCGCTGGGCTGAGCGGCTGGCAATGGCGGAACATCCAGTCCGCGCTGGATGGGGGGGGCGACCATGCCATCACGTTGTCTGGCGTGGTCGATGCTTGTGAACCTGTGGCTGGCCTGCTCAAACCGATGCTGCGTCAACTGCTCCATTACCATTGTGGGGTGAGCACTCTGAAAACCCGCCAGCTTCTGATGGATGTGCAGGGCATGATGCCTGCCGCTGCCATGGGTGCCGGACCCGCATGACTCATCTCTCG
>JBDKJB010000031.1:0-9520 GCA_039796835.1 Pseudomonadota bacterium
CGGTAGGGCAAGCCAAGCTTTTGCAGGATCGCCTCGGCGTGACGGGTCATCTCCTCATGCGCCTCATGGCTCTTGTCGGGGTGCACGATCTGCACCATCTCGACCTTGTCGAACTGGTGCTGGCGGATCATGCCGCGCGTATCGCGGCCATAGCTGCCCGCTTCGGAACGAAAGCACGGCGTGTGGGCCGTGAGCCGCACCGGCAGATCCTGCTCGGCGACGATTTCGTCACGGACGAAGTTGGTGAGGGTGACTTCGCTGGTGGGGATGAGGTACAGCGCTTCACCTTCGCCTTCTTGCCCACCTTTTTTGGCCGCAAACAGGTCAGCTTCGAACTTGGGCAGATTACCCGTGCCACGCAAGGAATCGCCATTGGCGATGTAGGGCGTGTAGCACTCGGTGTAGCCATGTTCCTGCGTCTGCACGTCCAGCATGAACTGGGCCAGGGCCCGGTGCAGGCGGGCGATGGGGCCCTTCATCACGGTGAACCGCGCTCCCGCCAGCTTGGTGCCCAGGGCAAAGTCCAGGCCCAGGGGCTCCCCCAGGTCGACGTGGTCACGGGCCGCAAAATCCAGCGGCCTGGCTGGCAGCCCAGCACCTTCCGGGGCCCAACGGCGCAGTTCGACGTTGCCGTGTTCATCGGCCCCCACGGGCACCGATTCATGTGGCAGATTGGGCACGGCCAGCAGCATGTCTGACATCTTGAGCTGGATGCCGTCGAGTTGCGTGGCGGACTGCTCCAGCTCGGTCTTGAAGCCGGCCACCTGCGCCTTGAGGGCTTCGGCCTGGGCCGGGTCGCTCTTCATCAGTTGGCCAATCTGCTTGCTGGCCACATTGCGCTGGTTCTGCAGCTCTTCGGTGCGGGTCTGGATGGCCTTGCGTTCGGCTTCCAGGCGGCGGAAGGCCGCAACGTCAAGGAAGGCTTGGGGCCTTTTGCGCCATTCGAGGCGGGCGACCACGGCGTCGAGGTCTTTGCGCAGCAGATTGATGTCCAGCATGGTGGGTTCTCGGCTTGAAATCAGGGGGCTTCGACACGAAGCCCTTTGGGAAGAGGAAATTTGGTGGTTTCAGTCAGGCCATCCATCGAGCGCACCGACACCGCACCCAGGGCGCGCACCCGCGTGATCACGTCCTGCACCAGCACCTCGGGGGCAGATGCCCCCGCTGTCAGCCCCACACGCAGCGCCTGTGCGCCAGGGCCTTGCAACCACTCGGGGCGCAGCTCGGCGGCACTGTCCACCATGTAACTGGGCACGCCCAGCTTGCGCGCCAGCTCGGCCAGACGGTTGCTGTTGCTGCTGGTCGGGCTGCCCACCACGATCATCACGTCCACCTGGGCGGACAGCATCTTCACCGCATCCTGCCGGTTCTGCGTGGCATAGCAAATGTCTTGCTGTTTGGGGCTGCGCACCTGCGGGAAGCGGGCCTTCACGGCGGCAGTGATCTCGGCGGCATCATCGACGCTGAGCGTGGTCTGCGTGACAACGGCAAGCTTGTCGGTCTGGCGGGGCTGCACCCGGGCGACGTCCTGCACGTCTTCCACCAGATGAATGCCGCCCTCCAGCTGGCCCATGGTGCCTTCGACCTCGGGGTGCCCCTTGTGGCCGATCATGATGAATTCAAAGCCTTCCTTGTGCAGCTTGGCCACCTCGACATGCACCTTGGTGACGAGCGGGCAGGTGGCGTCAAACACCTGAAAGCCGCGCGCCGCGGCTTCGAGCTGCACGGCCTTGCTCACGCCGTGGGCACTGAAGATCAGGGTGGCGCCCGGTGGCACCTCCGACAGTTCTTCGATGAAGATGGCGCCTTTGGATTTGAGGTCGTTGACCACAAAGGTGTTGTGCACGATCTCATGGCGCACATAGATGGGCGCGCCAAATTTGGCCAGGGCCTTTTCGACGATCTCGATGGCGCGGTCCACGCCAGCGCAAAAGCCGCGCGGCTCAGCCAGAATGATTTGGGTGCTGGGCACGGTCACAGCACTCCGATCAATTGCACTTCAAGGTGGACCGGCTGCCCGGCCAGCGGGTGGTTGAAGTCGAACAGCACGGACTGCGGGTCCTGCTCCGACCCCACCTGCACCACGGTGCCGGCATATTGCCCGCGGCCGTCGGGCGTGGGGAACTGCACCACGTCGCCCAGGGTGTACTGCTCCAGCGGGTCGCCCAGTTCATTGAGCAGCTTGCGGGCCACCCATTGCAGCATGTCGGCGTTGCGGGGGCCAAAGGCTTCGCCGTCCGGCAGCTCGATGACGGTGTGTGAACCTTCTTCCAGACCGATGAGCCGTGCCTCAACAGCGGGCGACAGCGCGCCCTGCCCCAACGACAACGTCGCCGGCTTGCCCCCAAAGGTGTTGATCACATCCCCCGCAGGCCCGCCCAGCCGGTAATGCAAGGTCAGAAAAGAGCCCTGCTGGACGCGCGCGGCAGCGGTGGCTTCAGTCGATGGCATGGAACTCCCGATAAACTGCCCGCACTCTGTCGAATGCAAACCGCTTATTGTAGTTTTCCCGATGTCCATCCAGCACCTGCCCGTCGATGCCCGTCCACGCGAAAAGCTGCTGGCCCGTGGCGCGGTGGCGCTGTCTGACCCCGAGCTCCTGGCCATCCTGCTGCGCACCGGCATCCAGGGCAAGGGGGTGTTGCAGTTGGCTGAGGATCTGCTGAAGCAGCACGGCGGCCTGGCCGGCCTGCTGAACACCCCGGCCGATGCGCTCAAGGCCGTCAAGGGCCTGGGGCCGGCCAAACGAGCCGAGCTGGTGGCTGTGCTGGAGCTGGCCCGCCGTGCCGTGGCACAGCAACTGACCGAACAACCTGTCTTTCAGGCGGTGCAGGCCGTCAAGGACTACCTGGCCCTGCAGCTCGCCCAGCGTCCGCATGAGGTGTTTGCTGCGCTGTTTCTGGACAACCGCCAGCGCCTTGTGGCCTTTGAGGAACTGTTCACGGGCACGCTGACGCGGGCCGCGGTGTACCCGCGCGAGGTGGTGCTGCGCGCGCTGCGTTACAACGCCGCCGTGGTGGTGCTGGCGCACAACCACCCCAGCGGGGAAGCCCGGCCTTCGGCGGCTGACGAGCACATCACCCAGACCCTGAAAGCAGCCCTGCAACTGGTGGACGTGCGCCTGCTGGACCACATTATCGTCGGACAGGGGCAAACCTTTTCGATGGCGGAGGCAGGTTTGCTGTGACCGTGAAGAGCACCCCTTTGCGCTCCTTGGCCGAACTCAAGGCCGTGAAGAAGCAGATCGAAGCAGACACCGCTGCCCTGGCCGCCCAGCGTGCCGAGCAAGCCCACCGCGAGGCCACAGAGGCTGCCGAAGCCAGGCTCTTCCAGACCGCGGCAGGCCGGGTTCAGGCCCTGCGCGCGCCCGCGCGGGCCGACACCAAGCCTCCTGCCCCCGCGGCCCTGCCGCGGCAACGGGAGCAGGATGACCGGGCCGTGCTGCAGGAGTCCCTCAGCGATGAGTTCGATGTGGGCAGCCTGCTCGAGACCGACGACCAGCTCAGCTACCGTCAAGCCGGCATCGGCGCCGATGTGCCGAAAAAGCTGCGCAAGGGGCAGTGGAGCATCCAGGCCCAGCTGGACCTGCATGGCCTGCGCAGCGACGACGCCCGCCTGGCCCTGTCAGAGTTCATCCGCCACGCCCACGCGCAGGGCCTGCGCTGCGTGCGCGTGGTGCATGGCAAGGGTTTGGGTTCACCGGGCAAGACGCCCGTGCTCAAAGGCCGGGTGCAGGGCTGGCTGGTGCAGAAAAAGGAAGTGCTGGCCTTTGTGCAGGCCCGCCCGGCTGAAGGCGGCGCCGGGGCCCTCGTGGTGCTGCTGGCCGGAATCTGAAAGTTTTTGCGATATTTTCCGAATAAACATGCGAAGATGCAGCTATCTAATTGATAGTATTTTCTTCGGCTGACACCCTCTTTTTGGCCTGCAGCAGCAGCCCGGCAGCCAGGATTTGCAGCACCGCCGCCATCAGAAGGGGCCACAGATAGCTGCCCGTGTGGTCGCGCATGAGGCCGAACACCGCGGGCGCAAAGGCGTACAGGGCCTGATTGATGCCCGTCACCCTGGCCACCACGGTGCCCACCAGCGACGGCGCAAACCAGCGCTGCGCCACCATGGGCGGCAGCGAGGTGAGGTTGCCAAAACCCAGGCCAAACAGCGCCGCCCCCACCAACAGCACCTCTGCCCGGGGCTGACCCACGCCGCCCCACGCCATCAGCGCGAAGCCAGCGGCCTGCACACTCAAGGTGCAGCCAGCCACCGCTGCCAGGTCAAACCCCGTGAAATACCGGGCGAACAGGGTGCGGCCCAGAATGGCAAACAGCGTCAACGCGGTGATCGACGACGTGGCCAGCGCCGCACCCACCAGGGGGCTCATGTACACCAGCAGATGCGTGAGCACCCCCACCTGGGCAAAAAGACCCAGGGCAAACGGCAGGCTCAGCATCCAGAAGCGTCGCAGGCGCAGCACGTTGACAGTCGGGGCGGTCGCAGCCCCTGCAGCGGTCGGCTGTCCTGCGGGTGGCCCAAACCAGCGCAGCGCCAGAGGCAGCATCACCCCCAGGGCCGCCACCGCCATGACGATGCTCGCCAGCGGCAAACCGCGCCAGGCGATCAACGCCACCCACAGGGGCACCACCAGCAGGCCGGCCATGCTGGCACCGTTGTAAGCCAGGCTGAGTGCTTTGGGACGATCGGCCGCAAAGTGCTGCGACAGGATGGCGTTGAGCGCAACCCCGCTCGTCAACGCCCAGCCGCTGGCTGACAGCGCTGCCGCTGGCCAGATCTGCCACAGCACGGTGACGTGGCCCCAGGCCAGTGCACCAGCGGCTGCCAGCCCCAGCCCCAGCGCCGTGGCCCGCGCCACACCCAAACGGGCGTGGATGCCGGGCAGGCAGAAAATGAGCACACTGCTGAACAAAAAATGGAAGCTGACAGCCGCCGACAACGCGCTGATGGCCCAACCGTCCCGCGTGTGCAGGGTTTTGATGAACACCGCCGGGCCGTAAAACCCCAGACCCCAGCCGGCCACCGCCAGGCCAAATGCGGCCCAGGCAACGGTCCAGGGCGACGTTGCGGCACGCTTCAAGGGGACGCTTTCATCACATGGGCGTGTTGCGCATCCAGTCGGCCGTCTTGTAGAAGCTGTCGCGCAGTCGGGCCCGCAGACCATCGTCGACGTCCACCTCACCCATGGCCTGGTCCATGCAGGCCAGCCACTGGTCGCGCTCCAGAATGCCGATCTTGAACGGCATGTGCCGCGCACGCAGCATCGGATGGCCAAAACGGTCGGTGTAGTGCTGCGGCCCCCCGAGCCATCCGCACAGGAACCAGAAGAGCTTCTGCCGCGCGCTGACCAGGTCGTTGCCGTGCACCGCACGCAGTTGCGCGTAGGCGGGCTCCAGATCCATCAGGTCGTAAAAGCGCTCCACCAGGGCCTGGACCTGAGACTCCCCACCCATCCAGTCAAAAGGGCTTTCGGCAGGGGGTTTCTCTGAAATATTCATGAAAATTGATTTTTTTCCGTTATGGAATATATCTATTTAGCTATTTAATATATAGCAAATCAAAGCCGCCCGCTACTGCTGAGCCTGGCGCAAGGTCTGCACCACCGGCCGGGTCAGCACCTCGCGCAGCCCCCACCAACCGGCCGCCAACGCCAGAACAGCCCCTGCTGCGGCCCCCGCCAGAGGCACCCAGGGTGCGACATCCCAGGCAAATTCAAACACGTATTTGGCCAGGGCCCAGCCCACTGCGCTGGCCACCACCGCGGCCAGAAAGCCCGCCAGCAGCCCGACGCCCGCCAGTTCAGCCCGTTGCACCTGGCGCAGCAACCGGGACCGTGCACCCACGGCACGCAGGATGGCGAATTCACGGGCACGTTCTTCACGCGTGGCCGTCACTGCCGCAAACAACACCACCAGGCCAGCTGCCAGGGTGAACGCAAAGAGAAACTCGACTGCGCCGATCACCTGGTCCATCACACGCTGAATCTGCAACAAGGTGACGCTCAGGTCCACCGTAGTGATGTTCGGAAAGGCCCGCACCAGAGCATTGTCAAAACCCTTGACCGTCACGCCCTGGGCCTTGGGGGCCTGGAACGCCGACATGTAGGTGGTGGGCACGCCGGGCAGGCTCTGCACCGGGTAGATGACATAGAAGTTCGCCCGCATGGAGCCCCAGTCCACCTTGCGCAGGCTGGTGATTTTGGACGTGACCTGCATACCACCGATGTCGAAGGTGAGCACATCGCCCAGCTTGAAACCCAGCGTGGCGGCAATGCCGTCTTCCATGCTGATGGCGTCCGGCTCGTTGTCTTGCCAACGGCCGCCCGACAGCAGGTTGTGCCCAGGCAGCGTGACGCTGGTAGACAGGTTGAATTCACGGTCCACCAGGCGGCGTGCCCGCTCCTCGGTCCAGCGCTGCGGCGTGACCGCCTCGCCATTGACCTGCACCAGGCGTCCGCGGATCATCGGGAACCAATCGAGCTTCTGCACACCGGCGTCTTTCAGGGTTTTGACAAAAGCATCGGCCTGGTCCGGCATGACATTGATGACAAAACGGTTGGGTGCGTCGGGGGGCGTGGCCTTGCGCCAGCTGGCGATCAGATCGGTGCGCAGCAGCACCAGCAGCACCAGGGCCAGAAGGCCCACCGCCAGGCTGCTGACCTGCACCACGGTGTAGGCAGGCCGGGCAGAGACCTGCCGCGTGGCCAGTACCAGCCAGCGCGGCGCGGTGGCTTCGTTGACGACGCGGCGCAGCAGCTTGACGGCTACCCAGGCCAGACCGGCAAACACCCCCACAGCCCCGGCAAAGCCGCCGACTGAAATCAGTCCTAGCTTGATATCGCTGCTGGCGGCCAGCAACAGCGCCGCAAAGCCCGCCACGCCAAGGGCCAGCACACCAAGCGACGCCGGTTTGAGGTTGCCCACATCGCGCCGGATGACGCGCAGGGGCGGCACCTGGGCCAGCTGGAGCACCGGCGGCAGGCCAAACGCAAACAGCAGGGTCAGGCCCATGCCGAACCCGAACGCAAAAGGCCACGGCGTGGGCGCAGGCAGGTTCGTCTCGACCAGGCCCGCCAGCAAAAGCACAAAACCGTGGTGCACCGCGAAACCCAGGGCCACGCCCAGCGCGCTGGCCACCAGGCCCACCAGGGCAAACTCAAACGCATAGGCCAGCGCGATGTTGCGCTGCGACAGCCCCAGGACACGCAACATGGCGCAGTCGTCCAGGTGCTGTGCCGCGAAGCCGCGTGCGCCCAGCGCCACAGCCACAGCACTGAGCAAGGCCGCCAGCAGCGCCACCAGGTTGAGGAATTTCTCGGCGCGATCCATGGTCTGGCTCATCTCGGGCCTGCCGGCCTGCAAGGACTCCACCCGCACCCCGCGCACCTCAGCTGATTTGACGCGCTCCTTGGCCCAATCGACAAAGGCCTGGACCGGGGCATCGCCCCCTGCCACCGCCATGCGCCAGGTGATGCGGCTGGCCGGTTGAACCAGGCCCGTGGCGGCCAAATCGCTGCGATGGATCATCACCCGCGGCGCAAAGTTGAGGAAGCCAGCGCCCCGATCCGGTTCGATGACGATGACTTTGTTCAGCCTGAAACTGGCGTCACCCAACTGAATGACATCGCCCATGCGCAGGTTCAGCGCATCCAGCACACCGGCATCCACCCAGGCGCTGCCCGGTGCGGGGATGTCGCGGGTTTTGCGCTCGGGCGCATCAGGGCCGTCGGCAATGCGCAGGTTGCCGCGCAGCGGGTAGCCCGCCTCGACCACCTTCAGCGCCACCAGCTTGCTGGCCCCGCCCTGTGCATCGGTGGCGCGCGCCATGGTGGGGAAATTCATCGTGCCTGTGGTGACAAGGCCCAAGCGCCTCGCTTCGGCCACAAAGCTGGCGGGTGTGGCCTGGTCGCTGGCCACGAGCGCGTCTCCCCCCAGCAGTTGCCGGGCATCCCGGTTCAGGCCGCCCTTGAGCCGGTCGGCAAAAAACCCCACCGCTGTGAGCGCCGCCACCGCCAGGGTGACAGCCAGCACCAACAAGCGCAACTCGCCCGCTCGCACGTCACGCCACAGGCTTTGCCAGCCCAGACGCCAGAACGAAATCGTCATGCAGCCTCCACCGGTCGAACGGTTCTACTCGCCAATTGGGGCTGCAGGTGCAGGCGGCTTCGGCCGCTGTAGCACAGGAAATGCTTGTTCGTGGCGCGCCCCACCGTGCACATGCCCAACTGTTCGGCCACCTGCAAACCCATCTGAGTGATGCCGCTGCGCGACACCACCACCGGGACCCCCATCTGGGCAGATTTGATGACCATTTCACTTGTCAGGCGCCCCGTGGTGTAGAAGCACAGGTCAAGTGCTGGTTCGATGCGATTCATCCACATCCAGCCTGCAATCGTGTCCATGGCATTGTGTCGCCCGACGTCTTCGACAAACTGCAGCAGCTCCTGACCGCGGAACAGCGCGCAAGCATGCACCGAGCCTGCTGATTTGTAGGTGCTTTCTTTCAGACGGATGGCATTCACCACACCGTACAGGGTCGATTGCGAAAAGTGCGGCTGCGGGGACTGCGGAAGGCATATGCGCTCCAGGTCATCCATCAGGTCGCCAAACACGCTGCCCTGACCGCACCCGGACGTGATGGTGCGCCGCGCGGTTTTTTCCTGCAGATCGGCAATGCCATTGCGGGTGCGGGCTGCCGCCGCGCCCACACCCCAGTCGACCGACACTGACTCGACATCGTGCACTGAACCCACCAGGCGCTGATTGCGCAAATAGCCCAGCACGAGCAGCTCTGGGTGCGCGCCCAACGTCATGAGCGTCACCAGTTCCTGCTTGTCGGCGTAAACGGTCAGTGCACGCTCGGCTGGCATGGCAATGGCCAGTTCGTCGCCGAACTCGTTCAGCGCTGTGCTGGCATGTGTGAGCGGTGCCAGAGCAGCAGTGAGAATGGGCAGTCGGTCGGAAGGTGGCGTCTGAGGCGGCATCAATAGGGGGCAGCCGACACAGGCCGGGCCGCCCGACCTGCATTGTGCAATGTCCCGCCATCCAGGTGCAGCCGGGGTGCCAAAGCCCCCAGCCAGGTCAGCACTTCAGGATTTTTTGGCCGGAAGTGCAGGAGCCGGGCCTTTGGCAGCTGCAGGTGCCGCCACTGGAGCAGCTGGCGGTGGATAGACAAAGGCACCTGGATCCACACAGGGCGGAGTCGCGGTGGCTTCCTTGGTCTTGCCGTTTTTCTGGGTATGCGCGGCCACCTTGTCCATGGACCGGCACAACTGGAAGGCCTCCACCTTGCCGGTCCAGGCAGTTTTGGCGGCGGCTTCGGCGGCCTTGGCCTTGGCCGCATCGTCCAGTGGCGCAGGTGCTGGGAGCCTGGCCCAGGCCGACGCCACCATCCATGTCGTGGCGACCATGAAACAGGCCAGCTGGGTGATCGATCGGGCTTTCATGCGTTCTCCCGTGAATGCTTTCAAACAGATGCAGCCTGGGTCGTGCCAGACACTGCCGAACCAGGAGTG
>JBDKJB010000032.1:0-9494 GCA_039796835.1 Pseudomonadota bacterium
GCCCATATCGAGATGCTGGCCCACCATGATGCGCTGACCGGTCTACCCAACCGCGCCCTGGCACGCGACCGCTTCGATCAGGCGGCGGCACAGGCAGAACGCTACCGTTCGGGGGCTGCCGTTCTCTACCTGGACCTGGACAACTTCAAGACGGTCAACGACTCTTTGGGGCATGCCGCCGGTGACGCATTGCTGTGCGACGTGGCAGCGCGGCTGACCAGCGCGGTCCGTGCCAACGACACCGTGAGCCGGCAGGGCGGCGATGAATTCCTGATTGTCCTGGGTGACGTTACCGACGAGAACGCGGTGGCTGCCACAGCGCTCAAACTGGTGGAAAAGATGGCCCTGCCATTTCGCATCAACGGCGTGCCCATCACCGCAACCTGCTCCCTGGGCATTGCCATGTATCCCGGTAACGGCACGGACTTCGAGGCTTTGCTCAAGCATGCCGACCAGGCCATGTACCAGGCCAAGGAGTCCGGACGAAACGCCTTCCGGTTTTATGAGGAAAGTTCAAACACCAGCGTGGCGGAGCACCTGCACCTGCTCTCGGCCATGCGCTCCGCCCTCGAGAACGGTGAATTCAGGTTGTGCTACCAGCCGCAGTTCGAGCTGTCTACGCTGCGCGTCACGGGTGCGGAGGCACTGCTGCGCTGGACACATCCGCAGCTAGGCCCCCTCTCCCCCGCTCAGTTCATCCCACTGGCCGAACGCAGCGGTTTGATCGTCGACATCGGTGCCTGGGTGTTTGCAGAGGCCTGCCGGCAGGCCAGTGCATGGCACCAGGCGGGTTGGTCCCATCTGAAGATATCGGTCAATGTCTCGCCGGTTCAATTGCGGCGCGAGGGTTTCGAGGCCATGGTCCGGCGCTCCCTGGCTGCGACCGGGGTGCCCGCGCGCTGCATGGGCCTGGAGCTGACCGAGTCGCTGCTGCTGGCCGATTCACCCGCTCTGCGCGAGATGCTGACCCGGCTTCATGGCCTGGGCCTGGGCCTGTCGATCGATGATTTCGGCACCGGGTACTCCAACCTGAGCTACGTCAAGAGTTTCGAAGTGGAACAACTCAAAATCGACCAATCGTTCGTGAGAAGGATGAGCACCCATTCGAACGACGCCGGCATCGTGCAGGCCATCGTGCAGATGGCCCACAGCCTGGAGTTGGAGGCCGTGGCCGAAGGCATTGAAGACGCCGCCACACTCGAGCGCCTGGTCGCCATGGGCTGCCGTTACGGCCAGGGCTTCCATTGGTGCCCGGCCCTACCCGCTGACGAATTTTTGCGCTATTGCGCTACCACCTCAACCGGTCAGCCCGCCTGAGCTTCTCCCGCATCAGGCCAGTCGCGGATGTAGGCCTTGAGCATCTTGTTTTCAAAATCCTGACCGTCCACCACAGTCTTGGCCACGTCGTAGAAGCTGATCACACCCATCAGCATCCGATTGTCAATGACGGGCATGTAGCGGGCATGTCGGTCCAGCATCATGCGCCGCACCTCGTCCAATTCAGTCTCCAGGGTGCAGATGAGTGGTCCGCTGTCCATGGCGCGATAGACCGTGGTTTCACCCACGGTGCCCCCATTGGCCACAATGGCACGGATCACCTCACGGAAGGTGAGCATGCCCACCACCCGGCCGTTGGACATGACCACCAGGGAGCCAATATCGCGTTCGGCCATGAGCTTCATGGCCTCCATCAGGCTGTCTTCGGGGGTGGTGGTGAACAGGGTGCCGCCCTTCACACGCAAAATGTCACTGACTTTCATAGGGCCTCCTGGCCCACAATGTAGCCTCGCGCGGCTGCCAACGCAAGCCGCAGACACATCGAGTTTTGCACTGGAGTTCGCATGCCCGGCTATTCGGATCCCGGTTTTGACACGCTCGCACTACACGCCGGCGCTGCACCAGATTCGGCTACGGGTGCACGAGCCGTGCCCATTCACCTGAGCACTTCTTTCGTATTCGAGTCCAGCGAGCACGCGCAGTCCCTGTTCAATCTGGAGCGGGCGGGCCATGTCTACAGCCGGATCAGCAATCCCACCAATGCCGTGCTCGAGCAGCGGGTCGCGGCGCTCGAAGGTGGTATCGGGGCCATTGCCACGGCCAGTGGGCAAGCGGCACTGCATCTGTCGGTCGCCACTCTGATGGGCGCGGGTTCGCACATTGTGGCCAGCACAGCCCTCTATGGCGGATCACAGAATCTGCTGCACTACACGCTGCGCCGCTTCGGCATTGACACCACTTTCGTCAAGCCTAGCGATGTGGACGGCTGGCGCTCGGCCATCCGGCCGAACACCAAGCTGCTGTTCGGCGAGACCGTGGGAAACCCGGGTCTGGACGTGCTGGACATCCCCAACGTCAGTGCCATCGCGCACGAGGCTGGCGTTCCGCTGCTGGTGGACAGCACGCTCACCTCACCTTGGCTCATGAAACCGCTGGAGCTGGGGGCCGACATCGTCTACCACTCGGCGACCAAGTTCCTCTCCGGCCACGGCACGGTCATTGGCGGCATCGTCATTGATGGCGGCAGCTTTGACTGGTCTGCTGCGCACGCGCAGCATGGCAGGTTCACCGAGTTGGCCGAGCCCTACGCGGGCTTTCACAACATGGTCTTTGCCGAGGAGAGCACCGTCGGCGCCTTCCTGCTGCGGGCCCGGCGCGAAGGCCTGCGCGACTTTGGTGCCTGCATGAGTCCGCTCACTGCCTGGTTGATCCTGCAAGGCATCGAAACCCTACCCCTGCGCATGGCCAGGCATATGCAGAACACCCAAAAAGTCGTGGAATTCCTGGCGGCACATCCGCTGGTGAAGTCAGTCGGCCACCCGCTGCTGCCCAGCCACCCAAGCCACGCCCTGGCCCAGAAGCTGCTGCCACGCGGTGCGGGGTCGGTGTTCAGTTTCGATATGAATGCCAGCCGCGAACAGGGCAAAGCTTTCGTGGAAGCCCTCAAAATCTTCAGCCACCTGGCCAATGTGGGTGATTGCCGCAGCCTCGTCATCCATCCGGCCAGCACCACTCACTTCCGCATGAGCGACGAAGCGCTGGCGGGGGCTGGCATCACACAGGGCACGATCCGCCTGTCGATCGGGCTGGAAGATGCCGACGACCTCATCGATGACCTCAAGCGCGCCCTCAAGGTCGCTGAAAAAGCTGCCGAAAGGGTTTGATGCCATGATGCTCAATGTCCAGGGCCAACCCAGCTATTGCTATACCGGCGGCAGGCCTTTTGATGCGGCCCAGCCCACCGTCGCCTTTATCCACGGAGCCATCAACGACCACAGCGTGTGGATTCTGCAAAGCCGTTATCTGGCTCATCACGGGTTCAATGTGCTGGCGGTGGACCTGCCAGGCCATTGCCGCAGTTCAGGACCGCCCCCCGCCACCGTTCAGGAAGCCGCGGGTTTCATCATCGACCTGCTCGACGCGGCGGGGGTCAAGCGGGCGGCGCTGGTGGGCCACAGCTTCGGATCGCTCATCGCACTCGAAGCTGCCGCACGCGCTGCGGATCGGATCAGCCAGTTGGTTCTGATCGGCACCGCCGCGCCAATGAAGGTGTCGACAGCCTTGCTGGAGGCATCGGTCTCGGCACCTGTGCAGGCCCTGACCATGGTCAACGTGTTTTCGCGCGCCACCCTGGCAGCGCCGCCCTCGGCCCTGGGACCGGGCACCTGGGTGTATGGCAATTCATTCGCGCTTGGCAAGCGCGTGATCGCCAGCAACCGCGCCCACAATCTGTTCCATGTGGCTTTCAAAGCCTGCAACGACTACGCCGATGGGGAGAGCAGCATGGCCAAGGTGCAGTGCCCCACCCTGTTCATTCTTGGCCATTCAGATCAGATGACTCCACCGAAAGCGGCCCAGGGCTTGATCCGGGCCGCCCGGGATGCGCAGATCGTGACGGTGGGTGCCGGCCACCATCAAATGACAGAAGCGCCGGAGGAAACCCTCGCGGCGCTTCGTTCGTTCCTGCGTTGATGCAGCTCAGGCCGACAGGTCTTTGACTTTCGTGCTGGAGCCGTTGGTCTTGCAGGACTTGATGCCGTTGTCGCGCCCGGCCTCGTCCTTGTACATCTGGCTGGTCCCGATGACCTGGTGGTTGCCGGCTTTCAGATTGAAGTATGTGCGCCCATCCTTGGCAGTCGCACGGGCATAGCGGGCGTCATCGCCGCTGTTTTTCTGCACCGATGCAATGCCGTTCGTCGCCGAAGCCTTGGCTTCGTACTGCTCGCTGCGCAGGATCACTTCGCCATTGCCTGCTTTGAGCACAAAGGAATACTGGCCCTTGTCGCTCTTGGTCAATTCATACCATCCAGCCATACATGCTCCCGGAAAAATGGGTTGAGGGAGCGCCCATAATACCTTTGCACGCCAGCCGTCGCCAAGTTTTTATGCTGAAAAGGTCTCATGGCGCATCCCAACCGCTTCCGTCCCCTCACGACCGCCGAGATGCTCCCCGCTCGGGCCTCCAGCATGGCGCAGACGCTGGATCTGCGCGATTTGCCAGATGATTTCTACGTCAATCCCTACCCGGTGTACGCTCACCTGCGCGAACACAGCCCCGTGCGTCAGTTGCCTGATGGCAGCTGGCTCCTGACTCGGCACGCTGACCTGGTGGCGGTGTACCGTGATGCGGCCACATTCAGCTCTGACAAGAAGCTGGAATTTGGCGCCAAATACAACCGTGCTCCCTTTGCGACGGCCACAATGCTTGCCCCGCTTTTTGAGCATCACACCACCAGCCTGGTGTTCAACGACCCACCCCTGCACAGCCGTGTGCGCAAGCTCATCATGGGTGCATTGTCCCGGCGCGCGATCGACCAGATGGAGGCTGGCCTGGTGCAGCTGGTCAACGGTCTGCTGGACCGCATCGCCGTACAGGGCGGCGGCGACCTGATCGAAGACTTTGCATCTGCCATCCCTGTCGAGGTCATCGGCAATCTCCTGGGCGTGCCGCACGCCGAGCGTGGCCCGCTGCGTGAGTGGTCGCTGGCCATCTTGGGAGCACTGGAGCCGGCGCTCACGCCCGCGCAGGAGCAACGTGGCAACGCCGCCGTCACCGAGTTCACCCGTTATCTGCAGTCCCTGGTGGCCAAGCGACGGGCCCAGCCCGGTGATCCGGCGCAGGATGTGCTGACACGTTTGATCCAGGGGGAAGGTGCCGACCCCTCCGGGCAGCTGTCTGAAGCGGAACTGTTGCAGAACTGTGTCTTCATCCTGAATGCAGGGCACGAAACCACCACCAACCTGATCGGTAACGCCCTGGTGGCCCTGCAGGAATGGCCGGATCAGCTTGACAGATTGCTATATAAACAGAAGCAATATTTTCAATACCAACAACGGAATTTTGACGATTTTTCTCCCGAAATCGACGAGTTCCTGCGTTTTGAATCGTCCAATCAGCTGGGCAACCGCCGCGCTGTGAAGGACTGTGTGGTGGGCGGGGTCCATCTGCCCGCCGGAAGTCTGCTCACCTTGTGCATCGGTGCCGCCAACCGCGACCCTGCTGTGTTTGATGCGCCAGATGAACTGCGCCTGGATCGCCCGAGCAACCGCCACCTTGCCTTTGGTTTCGGCATCCACCAGTGCGCTGGGCTGTCGCTGGCGCGGTTGGAGGGGGCCATTGCAGTCTCCTCATTCTTGCAGCGCTTCCCACGCTACCGGCTGACGCAGGCACCCACGCGCGGGCGCCGGGTTCGGTTCAGGGGATTTCTGCGGGCGCCGTTCGAACCGTGAGCCCAGGGGCCATGCGTAGTTCCACGGATGATGCGCCCCAGGCTGGGGGAAAGCCTGATGCGAGTGGGATACGCGTTTTGCCACAATGCATCGAGCTATTTTTCTGGAAAGAGGTTCCACCATGACATCCCTGCTGAAGTCTTTCGCCGTCGCCTTTGCCGCCGTGGCTGTCTCTGCCAGCGCCGGGGCACAACAGCTCTCCATTGCCACAGGGGGCACTGGCGGTGTGTATTACCCGCTGGGCGGGGCATTGGCGCAGGCCTTGCAAAAGAACGTGCCGGGCATGACGGCCACAGCCGAGGTGACGGGCGGGTCGGTGGACAACCTCAAGCTCCTGGGTAGCGGCAAACCCTATTTCGCGTTTGCCATGGCAGACGCGTCGCTCGACGCCTACCGCGGCGTGGACAAGTTCAGCAGTGGCAAGGTCGCCGTCAAAACCCTGATGGTGCTGTACCCCAATCGCATGCACCTGGTGACGGTGGACGGCAAAGGCATCCACAAGATGGCCGACCTGAAAGGCAAGCGCGTGTCCACCGGCAGTCCGGGCAGTGCGACCGAGGTGATGGCCTTTCGCGTCCTTGAAGCCGCTGGCCTGGACAAGGACAAAGACATGAAGCGTGAGCGTCTGGGCGCCGCCGAATCCACCAATGCCATCAAGGACGGCAAGATCGACGCCTATTTCTTTGTGGGTGGCCTGCCCACCGCCGCCGTCAGCGACCTGGCCAACTCGCCCGGCCACAAGGTCAAGCTCATCGACCACGACGAGACCGTCGAGGGCATGAACAAGAAGTTCGGCAACCTGTACGTGCGTGACACCATTCCCAAGGCCACCTACAAAGGCATGGACACCGACAACAAGCAGGCCACGGTGATGAACATCCTGGTGGCACCGGACAACATGGACGAAAAAACAGCCTACAACATCGTCAAAACCATTTTTGACAAACACTCTGACCTGGTTGCCGCCCACAAGGAAGCCGTCAACTTCAAGCTGGAAAACCAGAGCAACGCGGCCACGCCCATTCCCTTTCACCCCGGCGCCGTCAAGTACTTCGCCGAAAAAGGCATCAAGCTGAACTGAAGGGCTCCGGCCTGATTTTGCACAACCCCGCCGCTCTGGCGGGGTTTTTGTTTGACCCCGTCACTCCCCTGCACCATGAGCCAAGACCATTCCGCCGCCACCGCCATGCACGCACCTGCTGAGGGCGTGAGCGACGAAGCACTGAAGAAAGCCGAGGAGTTCATCGAAGCCGACGAAGGTGCAGCCAACCGCTTCAAGGGCTGGCTGGCCACCGCCATCACGCTGATGGCCGTGGGCATGTCGGTCTTTCACCTGTACACCGCCTACGGCATCTTCCCCACCCAGTGGCTGCGTCCGCTGCATGTGGGCATGGTGCTGGTGCTGTGCATGCTGGTGTTTCCGGTGGCCAGGCGCTACCGCCATCGCATCATGTGGTGGGATATGCTGGCCGCCGTGCTGGCTGCGGCGGTGGTGTGGTACCTGATCCAAGGGGGCGACGACTTCGGTGACCGCAACATTGCTCCATTGCCCTGGGATGTGTTTTTTGGCTGCTGCCTGGTGCTGCTGGTGCTGGAAGCCATGCGCCGCACCAGTGGCTGGGTGATGCCTGTCATCACCGCCTGCTTCATCCTGTATGCATTGCTGGGTACCTACTTGCCCGCGCCCTGGACCCACAAGGGTTACGACCTGGGCCGCTTGGTGGGGGTGCTCTACATGACCCTGGAGGGCATCTACGGCACTGCGGTCGATGTGTCGTCCTCACTCATCATCCTGTTCACCATCTTCGGGGCATTTTTGCAATTCAGTGGCGCTGGCAAGTTCTACATTGACTTTTCCTTCAGCGCGATGGGCGGCAAACCCACCGGCGCCGGTCGCACCGTGGTGCTGGCATCCTTCCTGCTGGGCGGACCTTCAGGTTCCGGCGTGGCCACCACCGTCACCCTGGGGGCGGTGGCCTACCCCATGCTGGAGAAGGTAGGCTACGAGAAAAACGCCGCCGGTGGCCTGCTGTCCGCAGGCGGATTGGGCGCCATCATTTCACCGCCCGTGCTGGGAGCCGCGGCCTTCCTGATTGCCGAGTTCCTCAAGATCAGCTACCTCGACGTGCTGCTGATGGCCGTCATCCCGACCCTGCTGTTCTATTTCGCGCTCTTTCTGATGGTGGAAATCGATGCGCGCAAGTACGGCATGAAAGAAGCCTCGTTCGGCCAGGTGGAGTCGCTCTGGACACTCACACGGAACTACTGGTTTCACTTCCTGTCGCTGGTGTCGATCATCGCTTTCATGATGCTGGGCTTTTCACCGGTCACGTCGGTGTTCTGGGCCACTGTGGTGTCTCTGGCCACCAGCCTTCTGCGCCGGGATACCACCCTGCTGCCCTACGATCTGCTGAAGTCCACGCCACCGTCGGGGGGAATCTTCCGCAAGCTCATGGGCAGCGGCTTGGTCAAGGCCCTGGAGGCCGGTTCAGTGGGCATGCTCAACGTGGGTGCTACCTGCGCAGGCGCCGGCATCATCGTCGGCGTGGTCGGGCTCACCGGTCTGGGGCTGAAGTTCAGCGGCATCGTCATCGACTATGCTCAGGGCAACCTGCTGCTCACGGCCATCTTCACCGCGCTGGTGGTCTGGATTGTGGGCTTGGCGGTGCCGGTGACGGCCAGCTACATCATCTGCGCCGTGATTGCCGCCCCGGCGCTGATCAAGCTGGGGGTGCCGGACTACGCTGCCCACATGTTCATCTTCTATTACGCCGTGCTCTCCGAGGTGTCGCCGCCGACGGCGCTCTCGCCCTTCGCTGCCGCCGCCATCACCGGTGGTGATCCCTACAAAACCACCCTGCAGTGCTGGAAATACACGGTCCCCGCCTTCTTGGTGCCCTTCATGTTCGTGCTGGACCCCAGCGGCCAGGGCCTGCTCCTGATGGGCTCGACCAAAGGGCTGGCCGGGGCCAGTTGGTGGAGCATCGCCCAGGTCTCATTGACCGCTGCCCTGGGCATCGCAGCCATCGCAGCGGGTTTTCAGGGCTGGGCTTTGAAGCGGACCACCCTGCTCGAGCGCTGGATGTTCATCGTTGCAGGCTTTGCCCTGGCCTATCCGGGGGTTTGGGCAGATCTTCTGGGGTTTGGACTTGTGGCGGCGGCGATCTTGATGCAATATCTGCGCAGAGAGGTGGCTTGAAGGAGGTTCCCATGGACCACGCGTTTGCCAGCTTCCGGGATTTCTACCCCTTTTACCTGGGGGAACACCAAAACCTGACCTGCAGACGCCTGCATTTCGTCGGGTCAAGCACCGGGCTGGTCTGCCTTGGCCTGTTCGCTGCCACCGGCCAGTGGGGTTACCTGTTGCTGGCCATGGTGTCGGGCTACGCTTTTGCCTGGGTTGGCCATTTCTTCTTTGAAAAGAACCGTCCGGCCACCTTCAGCTACCCCGTCTACAGCTTCATGGGGGACTGGGTCATGTACAAGGACATCTGGCTAGGGCGGGTGAAGATGTTCTAGGCCTCCAGCCAGGCCAGAACGCGGTGGTTGACCACAGCCGCTGCCTCATACTGCGCCCAGTGCCCTGCCCCCAGGATCGTCTGGGCTTGGCAGCGGCTGCGACCCTTGGTGAGCGCCTGCTGCGCAATGGCTGGAGTGAGTGTGGCATCGTGCTCCCCCCACAGCAGCAACAACGGCACCCGGTTGGCATCGAGCTGATCCACGAGCCCCTCTGAATGCGAAATGCCCTTGCTGTAAAAGCGCGTCTG
>JBDKJB010000033.1:0-9400 GCA_039796835.1 Pseudomonadota bacterium
GCATGGCGCGGTCAGCGACTCGCGCGGGCAGTTGCCGGACGAAAAAGTCTGGCCGGTGAAATACACAACGATGTTTCACATGACCAACGACTCCGGCCTGTTCCTGAAGCCCGAGGAATTGCAGAAGCAAGGTTACCGGCCGGCCACGTTGAACCGTTGGGTGAACGCTGCCGGGGCCGAGGCCCTGCCTTTGTATGAGGGCAAGATGGTGCAGATGTTCGACCACCGGGCGGCGGATGTGGTGGTGAATGTGGAGAACCTGCACCGCGCAGCCCAGCAGGAAGCGATTTCGCAAGTTGAGAAGGCCAGCCCCAGCCGCTATCCCGAGCCGCAATTTCTGGTGGCTGCGGGGGAAGTAACGGCGAACTCGTTCGATTGGGCGCTGGGATTCAAAGAGATCACCGCTCCGACCAACGTCCGCAGCATGATTGCGACCTTTCTGCCCAGGGCCGGTTTTGGCAACAAGGTGCCGCTGCTGGTCCCTCAGTGCGATTCACCCCAAACTGCGGTGGGCATGGCATCCATCATTGCGGCAAACCTGAACTGCTTTGCCTTTGATTTCGTGCTTCGCCAGAAATTGCAGGGCCAGACGATCAATTTGTTCATTCTGGAGCAACTCCCTGTCATCGTCCCTGATCGCTTCGAGCACAGCATTGGGGGCATCCAAATCGCCGGCTTCGTCCGCCAGCAGGTGCTGGCCCTGACCTACACCGCGCACGACATGGCGCCCTTCGCCAGCGACATGGGTTACGTGTATGCGACAGGCGTCCGCAAGGGCCAGGTGAAACCGCCGTTTGTCTGGGACGAAGAAGACCGCCGCCGCCGCATGGCCGCGCTGGATGGTTTGTTCTTCCATCTTTACGGCCTGGATGCCAACGATGCCGCCTACATCATGGACAGCTTCCCGATCGTGCGCGAGCAAGACGAAAAGGCCTTTGGCCGCTACCGCACCAAAGAAGATGTGTTGGCGGCGCTGGAGGCAGTGTCCCAAGGCCGCTGGCCTGTCGCCAGCCAGCCTACAAGTCCAGCAGCTTGAACGCGCGGGCGGTGAATTTGGATTGATGCAAGCCAGCGCGGACGCGCTGCAAAAGCTCTGCGCTGACGGGCTCGCCGGGGCGGTAAACGGACTGTTCCAAGCGCGCTTCGATGTCGCGCACCTGCTCCATGCGGGTTTGCCGGTAGTAGACGTAGCTGGTATGGCGGATAGCCGGATGACAGCCGGCTTGCAGGATGCAAGTGTTGTCGAACTGGACATCGGCCGAGTCAGGCGTGCTGGTGACGGAAACCAGCGCCATGCAAAGCGCCGTGCCGTAGCCGGGGAATGCGCGCGGGTCGTTCAGGGCGATGAACAGATGCAAGCCAGAAGTGCGGCCTTGCGGCCCAGAGGGAATGTGCAGCGTGGCACCTGCCTGCGGAACCCACACACCCATCGGATGCCAGCCCAGGTAGCCTACTGGGCGTGCAGGCGGTTGATGGCCGCTTGATCGCGCATGCGGGCCAGATAGGCCGCGCTTTGCTCGACGGTGAAACCCAGGGCCTTGAACAGGTCTTGGGGCTGCATGGGAACCATGGAGCCGTCTGGGTCGATCCATTCCGGGCAATGTGTGTGCGTGTAGTCGCGAAGCTGGAAGCCTGTCATATGGCCGAACTGGTGCCAGGTGGCATCCATCACCTCCAGGTCTGCTTCGCTGAGGGCCAGCAGGTCTTGGATTTGGGCAGCCTGTTTTTCCGGGTGCAGCGACAGGAAATGTTCAGCGCGATCAGCGACCCAGCTGTCCCAGCCATCTGGAACCGATTCAAGCTCGCCTTGCATGTGGCTGTACGTGAGCGACATGACGGGCCCGTGCGGCATGGAGACCAATCGGTCCCCCACGATGCCTTCACCGTATTGCTGGAAGGAAAGGCGTTCAGCCAAGTACATCAGCTTCATCAGCTTGAGGACTTGCAAGCTGCCAGCGGCGCGCAGGAGGAAATAGGCCGCCATTTGGGCAGCCTTGCGCTCGTCGAACAGCTCTTTGTACATAACTGGTATTTTATACAGTATGCGGTGAGTTGGTAAATTTTATGCTGCCCCCGCCTCCGCCTTCAACCGCCAGCCATGCAGCAGCGGCTCGGTGTAGCCTGAAGGCTGCATCAAGCCCTTGGGGAAGGATCTGGTCATCGGCCGCAGCGACCAGGCTCACTGCGTGTCGCCGGGCGCGACAGCGCTATCGCCCACAGCGAGCAACATAGTCCTGGCGCAGAGCGCGTGCGTCGCACAGTGCCAGCCGGTTCAAGACCAATCCATGCTCGGCACCACTTTTCTTGGTCAACTGACTAAAGGACGGATTGGCTTGAGACGTAGCGAAAATCCGCTCCCAGGAGCGGCCGTCCGCCTCCAGCTTCGCCACCGACTGATCAATGCCAGTCAGCGATGCGGGCGAACACGCCAGGTTTCGACTGACGGACAGCTGACGCGAACGCTCTTGCCTCGTCGGGTCCAAGAAATAATTGGTTGACGCTTCGCGCAGGCGATCGATTTCGGCGTGCAATGACACCAGGTTGGCCCACTCGGATTGGCACTGAGCCAATGGGTCTCCGCTCGGAACGCCGCGCTGAGATGCCTGCTGCGCCGCGGCCGGTGGCTGTCTCTGGGCCGCGATGCGGTCGGCCTCGATCCTGTCGGCGACGCTGCGGACGACATCGGCCGTCTCGCAGGCCGTACCCCGATGGCTGGCCAGGGCACTGGTGGTTCGCTCCTGACCCCAGGCGTTGCAGCGGAACTCATAACCCTTGGCTGCCGAGAACTTGAAGTCGGCCGGAAGGGCTTCTGGAAACCGGCAGCCCGCCCAGTAAAAATACTCTGCATCCGTGGTGTGGGCGGCGATCTCCGAGCGGGGCTCGATCAATTCGGTGCCACCTTTGGTCTTTTCGCAGTCGAAAGCCTCGGCCCACGAGTCTTTCTTCGGACGGAAGGCGCAGAACGTGAATACCACGCGATGCCCACACGTGTTGGCAAACCCCGGACCGAACGAACTGGTCCTCGTGCCGAGGCGAATGCATTGCGATGCATTGAACTCTGGGTAGCTGCGGTAGTGGGTGCCACCCACGCTGCGATCTGCTTCGGCGTCGAGGCGGCTGCGACACTCATTGTTTGCAGAAGCCAGTGCAGTGGGAGTCTTTGCGCGTTCTCCGAAACTCCCCGGAGGCGCCTCCATGATGCCTTTGCCCAATCCCGGGCTGGTGTTGCGGGGAGAGGTCTCGCTCGTCGCCGGTTTTTTGAGTTGTGGGGCGGTCGGCTTTCTGTCAGGCTGACTTTCATTGCAGCCGATGCCTTCGGCGCATTTGGCTTTGTCTTGCACCACGGCGGCATGGGAGGCACATGCCACCATGACTCCCAGTGCTGCTGAAAAGACCGCTTCGCGGAAGGAATGCTTCATGAGCGGCCTCCAGACCCCATCAGTCGAGGCTCGATCGTCGGCTCTGGCGGCTTGGGTGGGGGCGGCGGTGGGCTGGCAGCAACTGCGACAGATTGCAGCACGACGCGTTGACCATTGCTGCCAGCCTGATAAGCAATGTTGTACCAAGAAGACCTCGGTATATCTTTGCACTCCGTTCCTGCCGAGGCGGCAACGGGCACGTTGTAGGATTCTCGCGCGGCGGGGGCGTGGATATTCGGTGTCAAGACGACCAAAAGCGCTTCCACGGGCGTCGAAGGACTTGCGGTTCCGCGAGACCAGCAGAAGGACATCAGGTAACGTGGTGCCAGGTTGTGTTGCCGTTCTTCGCCCCGGGACCATTGTGTGGAGTAGTTCACCTCCACATCAAGCTGGTTCGAGACGCAAGCGCAAAACTGTTGCGCGTGCACCAGCACCGGTGCCAACAGGCACGCTGCCAGAAAAACAGAGTGATGTCGGTGCAGGCCAGGGCTTGCAACAGTAGTGATTGCCACCGCGTCTCCTTTTTCCGCTTACCAGATGAGCATGGTACCGCTTCAGGAGCTGATTCGGCGGGTGGAAGGCGGGAGGAGGGAAATCCGAAGCTTCAGGATGAACGGGGTTTCACGCTCCAGCCTTCACCTTCAACCGCCACCCATGCAACAGCGGCTCGGTGTAGCCTGAAGGCTGCTCCAGGCCCTTGAAGACCAGGTCGCAGGAGGCCTGGTAGGCGGCGCCCTTGAAGTTGCCGACCATGGTCTTGTAGAGCGGGTCGCCGGCGTTCTGGCCGTCCACCACGGCGGCCATGCGCTCGAAGGTCTTCCGCACCTGTTCCTGGGTCACGACGCCGTGGTGCAGCCAGTTGGCGATGTGCTGGCTGCTGATGCGCAGGGTGGCGCGGTCTTCCATCAGGCCGACGTTGTGGATGTCGGGCACCTTGCTGCAGCCCACGCCCTGGTCGATCCAGCGCACCACGTAGCCCAAGATGCCCTGGCAGTTGTTGTCGAGCTCCTGCTGTTTCTGCTCGGGTGTCCAGCTGGCTTGTGTGGCCGCCGGGGCGACCGGCACGGTGAGCAGATCAGCCAACAGCTTGGCAGATTCGGCGGCGCGTTGCGCCGGGCTCTGTTTGGCGCTGGCGGATTCCATCTGTTTCTGCAACTGGGGCACGGCGATCTGGTGGTAGTGCAGGGCGTGCAGGGTGGCGCCCGTGGGGCTGGGCACCCAGGCGGTGTTCGCACCCGCGCGCGGGTGGACGATCTTCTGCTCCAGCATGGCCTTCATCAGGTCGGGCATGGCCCACATGCCTTTGCCGATCTGCGCCTTGCCGCGCAGGCCACACTCCAGCCCGGTGCGCACGTTGAGTTTCTCGTAGGCGGCGATCCAGGGCGTGGCCTTCATGTCGGCCTTGCGGATCATCGGACCGGCGTGCATGGCGGTGTGCATCTCATCGCCGGTGCGGTCGAGGAAGCCGGTGTTGATGAAAGCCACGCGGCTCTTGGCGGCGGCGATGCAGGCCTTCAGGTTGGCGCTGGTGCGGCGCTCTTCGTCCATGATGCCGAGCTTGACGGTGCTGTCTTTCAAGCCGAGCAGCTTCTCGCAGCGGCCAAACAGCTCGCTGGCAAAGGCCACCTCGGCCGGGCCGTGCATCTTGGGTTTGACGATGTAGATGCTGCCCTTGCGGCTGTTGCGGATCGTGTCCTTGGCGGTCTTCTTCAGATCATGAATGGCGATCGCGCTGGTGACCACGGCGTCGAGGATGCCCTCTGGGATTTCTTGGGTGGAACCGTCCGCAGCGGTGTAGAGGATGGCCGGGTTGGTCATCAGATGGCCGACGTTGCGCACGAACATCAGGCTGCGACCGTGCAGGCGCACCTGCCTTTTGGCGTCCTTGGCGCTGGTGTAGACGCGGTCGGCATTCAAGCCACGCGTGAAGGTCTTGCCACCCTTGGCCACGCTCTCGGTCAGCGTGCCCTGCAAAATGCCCAGCCAGTTGCCGTAGGCGGCGACCTTGTCGTCGGCATCCACCACGGCAACCGAGTCTTCCAGGTCCATGATGGTCGAGAGGGCGGCTTCCACCACGAGGTCGGCCACGCCAGCCGGGTCGGTCTTGCCGATGGGATGGCTGCGGTCGATGACGATGTCGAGGTGCAGGCCGTTGTGCTGCAACAGCACGGACGAGGGCGCTGAAGCGCTGCCCTGGTAGCCGATGAATTGCTTCGGGTTGGCCAGCTTGCCGGACTTGCCGTTGGCCAACTTCACGACCAGCGCGCCGCCCCGGACGGCATAGCCGACGGCATCCACGTGCGAGCAAGGCTTCGAACCCATGGGCGCCAGCGGCGCGGTGCGGTCGAGCACATACCGCGCGTATTCGATGACTTTCGCGCCGCGGACCGGGTTGTAGCCCCCACCGCCAGCTGCGGTTTTTGTAGCGCCGTTGTCTTCGCTCAGGACGTCGGTGCCATAGAGCGCGTCATACAACGAACCCCAGCGCGCGTTGGCGGCATTGAGGGCGTAGCGCGCATTGAGCACCGGCACCACGAGCTGCGGGCCGGCCTGTTTGGCCAGTTCGTCGTCCACGTTCGCCGTGGTGGTCTTGACGTTCTTCGGCACCGGGGCCAGGTAGCCGATCTTCTTCAGGACGGCCTGGTAGGCCTTCATGTCCTGGATGGGGCCGGGATTGGCCTGGTGCCAGGCGTCAATTTCGGTCTGCAGGCGGTCGCGCTCAGCCAGCAGGGCGAGGCTCTTGGGGGCCAGGTCGGCGACGATGGCGTCAAAGCCCCGCCAGAACTTGGCCTGGGCGACCCCGGTGCCGGGCAGAACGCGCTGGTTGACGAAGTCGTACAAAGAAGTGGCCACCTGAAGACGGTGGACGGCGGTGCGAAGCGTAGTAGTCATGGTGGTGCAGGACAAGGGGGTGCGTGGGACGGTCAAGTGAACAACGCCAGCACGTCGCGCATGGTGGTACCCTGATGGGTCGGCGACGTTCCGAGCTTGTCAAACGGCATGTTTTGCCGCCTGACCCACAGTGTCTGATGCCCCCGCCCGGTGGCGGCCGGGGCGTCCCAACTGCTGCTGCTGACTGGGCCGATTTTAGCGGCTGGCGCCGTCAGGCGTTTGGCATCCTGGAAGCGGTGTGCAAACCCAGCACCCCCATGACGATCAGGGAGATGCAGACCAGCTTGAGCGCCGTGGCCGGCTCCTTGAACCACCACATGCCGATGAAGGCCGTGGCCACGGTGCCCACCCCCGACCACACGGCGTAGGTGATGCTGATGTCCAGGGTCTTGGTGACCAGGGCATTGCAGCTGAAGGCCACGGCATAGCAGGCAAACATCGCTACTGACGGCCACAGGTGGGTGAAGCCGTGCGACAGCTTCATGCTGGTGGTGCCAGCCACCTCAAAGCCGATGGCCACGGCCAGGAGCACCCAGGCCTGGGACATGCTGGGGGTGAAGGCCTGGATGGCCTGCACCCTCAGACCCTGCCCCACAGGCTGCTGACCGGCGCGATCCACAGCGGCGCGCCGCTGTCGAACTTCATGACCTGTTGCGTCTCAGCCCCGTCGTACAGGATGACGGCCAGCTTGAGCTGCTTGCCGAGCTTGTCGGCCAGCTGGGCCATGGCCCGGGTGTCAGGCGGGCCCAGGCGGCTGGCGGCCTTCACGTCGACCATCACGACCTCGTCCTTGCCGTTGGCGATGATCAGGTCCACGTCGAGCTGGTCGTGGTCGCGGTAGTGGGCAAAGCGGTAGCTGCCCTGGCCTGCGCTGGCGGCTGCCTGGGCCAGCAGCTCGGCCACCACGAAGCTGGTGAGCACCTGCGCCATGGCCGGTGTCCAGACGGTGCCCTGGGCCTGGGCGTCCCGCGCTGCGTCAACGGTGTTCTGCTCAAGCAGTTCGCCCAGCACGCCGCTGTCGACAAAGTGCAGCCGGTCGGTCTTGACCAGACGCAGGCGATCCTTGAGCGGAAAGCCGGCGTCGTCCGCACCGACCGATTGCAGGCGGCGCACGAGGTACATCCACTGCAGACCGTAGGTGTAGCGCTCGGTGGTTTTGCTGTCCAGATCCAGGCCAGAGCCCCATTGGCGGAAATTGCAGATCTGCCCGGCACCGCGTGCCAGCTCCTGCAGGAGGGGTAGGGCCTTCTGGGGTTTGTCCAGGGCATGGAGGCCGCGGAGGCTGCTGAAGTCCGAAGGCGGCGGAGGCGGGAAATTGATGAGGAGTTTTTCTTCTTTGGCGCCGATGCGGCGTTTCGGCGGCGAGTCCATCAGGGCCTCAAGGTGCTTGGCGTGCCAGGCGTGGCGCGAACGGGGGCGGTCGCGCACGATCGACTCCAGGTGGCCGCCGGCCAGGGCCCGGTCGGCCAAAGCCTGGCCGCTGAGGCTGTGGGGGGTGGTCAGCGAAGCCAGCTTGCCCGCAAACACGGCGTGCAGCCAGTTGCTGCCGCCCAGCAGCTCCATCTGGGACGGCGGCAGCAATGGGATGACCTCCATGGGCAGGTTGGCCAGCGCGCTGTGCTGGCCGTATTCGCTGTGGAACATCGCCCCGGCCAGGTCGATCGAGGCCGTCAGCAGAAAACGCCCCGGCGCACTCTGGGCGGCAGCCTGCGCCAGCGGGGCCAGCAGGGCCGGGCTGCGGTGTGCGTCCAGGATGGTGACCTGGCCGTGTTGTCCCCACAGCTGGGCGGCTTCTCCGCGAGAAGCCGTCAGCTGGTGGGCAAACAGGTTCATGTCGACGACGTGGCGGCCTGCGCCGCCCACCTGCAGGGCGAGGTCGGTCTGCGCAGCGCTGCCTTCGAGAGCGCCCAGACCCGGGGTGGCGTCAGCCTTCAGGTTGCCGCTGTGCCGCGGGCCCTGCACCAGCACCACGGGGCTGCGGGTCAGCGCGGCCTGCACCTGTGGAGCAATGGCGCGGCTGGGGGGGGTGGGCAGGCGGCTGTGGTCAATGGCCATGGGTGCTCCTGAGGGGTTGAGAAGTCTGTGCAGTGAAGAATTTAGCACAGAATTTACCCCTACACGACAGATTTTCACTATCAATGTGCTAGCTGTGTACAAGCATCCAATATTGGAAATATTTCAATATTGATTTGATACATGGTTTGGATTTAGAAATTCACCAAAACCAAGCCGCACGCAGCGCGATTACACCGTGCCCATCGGCGCTCCGGGCCCCTGCCCGCTCAAACCGCTGCAGACCTGGCGCAGCCAGCGGTTGGCCGGGTCCTGGTGGTAACGGGCGTGCCAATGCTGCCGCACGGTGAAGGGCGGGATGTCAAAGGGGCAGGGCAGGGCTTGCAGCCCGGCCAGGTGGGCCAGGGTCTCGCCGATCTGGCGCGGCAGGGTGGCGATGAGATCGCTGCTGGCCACAATGCCGGCCAGGCCCAGAAAGCCCGGCAGCTCCAGCACGCGCTGGCGCCGGATGCCCAGGCGGGCCACGGCTTCGTCCAGCAGTTCCTGCGCCGTGCTGCGCGGGATGCCGATGTGTGCCTCGGCCTGGTACTGGGCCAGGTCCCAGCGGCGGGTGGGGTCGAGGCCGGCACGCGGGTGACCGGTCTGCGCCAGGCAGACCCAGTCCTGCTCAAACAGGGCCTGCTGGAAATAGCCCGCCTCCAGCCAGGGCAGGTGGCCCAGCGCCAGGTCGGCCTGGCCGGTCTGCAGGGCGGCGGCGGTGCTGTCGTCGATGCGCGGGGCCGCCAGCGTGCTGCCCGGGGAGAGGTGACGGATGTGGCGCAGCAACTGGGGCAGCAGGGTGACGTGGCTGGCGTCGCTCATGCAGACCACGAAGTGCCGCTTGGCGGTGGCCGGGTCGAAGGGTGCCGGGGCCTGGTGCAACAGGCGCAGACCCGACAGCACCTCTTGCACGGTGGGCAGCAGGGCTTCGAGCCGGGGGGTGGGCAGCATGCCCTGTGCGGTGCGCACAAACAGGGGGTCGCCCAGGGCCTGGCGCATCTGCCCCAGCCAGATGCTGACCGTGGGCTGGCTCTGCC
>JBDKJB010000034.1:0-9175 GCA_039796835.1 Pseudomonadota bacterium
TGCCGGGCTGGTCTGCCCGGACACCCATGGCCATCGTCCCTGGGCTCAGTTGCGAGCATGCCCACGCCCCCGACGTGATGCGCGGCGAGGAAACCCAGATCTTCGGGGTCATGCAGATCGCGGGCGTCCGCGATGGATGCTTTGTGCTGCCCGGAACGCACAGCAAATGGGCGTGGGTGCACGACGGACGCATCCAGCGCTTTACGACCCTGATGACCGGCGAGGTCTTTGCTGCCCTGTCCCAGCACACGATCCTGGCCAGGACCGTGGATCCGCATGCCGCCTTGGACGCAGAAGCCTTTCTTCAGGGCGTCGACCTGGCGCACACTGGGCAAGGCCTGCTGCACCACGCGTTCGGAGCGCGCACCCTGGCGCTTTTCCAGCGCATGAGCGCCGGTGCGCTGGCCAGCTACCTGTCGGGTCTGTGCATCGGAGAGGAGTTGCGCACCATGCTGACGCCCTCCCAGAAGCTGGTGATGCTGATCGGATCCCCTGCGCTGACCCAAAGATATGCCCTGGCTTTGCGGCACCGTGGCGTGCAAAGCCATGTTTTTGGCGCCGAGTCCACCTGGGCCGGGCTGCACGCCCTGTCCAAAATGCTGCCTGCCCCACACCCCTGAACGACGCATCTGATGCCTACCCCCCCAGCCCTCTTGAAACAGGCCCTTACACGCCTTCCCTTGGTCGCCATCCTGCGGGGCATCACTCCGCCGGAAGCCGTGGCCGTCGGCCAGGTGCTGGTGAATGCAGGCTTTGCGATCATCGAGGTCCCCCTCAACTCACCCGACCCACTGCAAAGCATCCGCCTGCTGCGTGAGCATTGTCCGCAGGCCTTGGTCGGCGCGGGCACGGTGCTCACGCCTTCGCAGGTGCAGGACGTACAAGCCGCTGGCGGGCAACTGGTGGTGTCGCCCCATTGCGACACCCAGGTCATTGCTGCCACCTTGCGGTGCGGCATGGTGAGCCTGCCAGGCGTCTTCACACCCACAGAGGCATTTGCGGCTCTGGCCGCGGGGGCCCATGCGCTCAAGGTCTTTCCCGCTGAGGCCAGCTCTCCCGCAGCGCTTAAGGCCATGTTGGCTGCGCTGCCTGCGGGCACCGCCATGCTGCCTGTGGGGGGCATTCACGCACAGAACCTGGGGCCATGGCATGCCGCAGGTGCGGCCGGCTTTGGCATCGGCTCCAATCTCTACAAGCCCGGCAAACCGGCTGCGCGGGTGGCGCTGGACGCAGCCCAGTTGGTGGCGGCATGGCGGGCCCTGACTTGACTTGACCTGATCTGTACCGGAGGCATCTTGAACCCCCTTTCCCACTTTCCTGTCACGCGCAAATGGCCGGCCCAGCACCCGGATCGCCTGCAGTTGTATTCATTGCCCACACCCAACGGCGTGAAGGTGTCCATCATGCTCGAAGAAGTGGGCCTGCCCTACGAAGTGCACAAAGTGAGTTTTGATGCCAACGACCAGATGACGCCGGAATTCCTGTCGCTCAATCCGAACAACAAGATTCCGGCCATCCTTGACCCCCACGGTCCGGGCGGCAAGCCCATGCCGTTGTGGGAGTCCGGGGCCATCCTCATCTATCTGGCGGGCAAGACCGGCCAGCTGATGCCCAGCGATGAAGCCGCCAGGTTCGAGTGTCTGCAGTGGGTGATGTTCCAGATGGGCGGCATCGGGCCGACGTTCGGGCAGTTGGGCTTCTTCCACAAGTTTGCAGGCAAGGACTACGAGGATAAACGGCCGCGTGACCGCTATGCGAACGAAACCAAACGCCTGCTCGGTGTACTCAACACCCGCCTGCACAGCCGCAATTGGATCTTGGGCAACGAGTATTCGGTTGCGGACATTGCCGTGTTTCCCTGGGTGCGCAATCTGGTGGACTTTTACGGCGCTGGCGAGCTGGTGGGCTTCGATCAGTTCCCCCATGTGCGACGGGTGCTCGACGCATTCCTGGCACGGCCAGCCGTGCAGCGCGGCTTGCTGATCCCCAAACGGGACTGACTCAGGCTTTGCTCAGGATGGGGCCAAAGAATGCCCCGCGGTGGATCGCCCAGGCGTTGAGCATCCCATAGGCCAGCAAACCCGCTGCCTGCGCCACAAACACGCCAGTGAGCGAGTTGAAGTGGTGCATTGCCACCCATCCACCCGCCAGCGCGATGACCAGGCGCAGCAGGTTGCCAAGGATCGGCCACAGCAGGCGCCCAGCCCCTTGCGATGCAAAGTACAGGATGATGCCCAGGCCAAAAAAACCATAGAACGGTCCGACGATGCGCAGATAGCGGGCACCCGTTTCCATCAGCGCCGGGTCGGTGCCAAACAGGCCCAGCCACGCATGCGGAAACATCGCCGCCAGCAGGCCCACAACCTCGGCTGCACCGAAGGCAAAAGCAGCGCCAATCCAGGTGGCTTTCATGGCGCGGTCGTGCAGGCGGGCCCCCATGCAGGTGCCGACAACAGCCACCAATGGCCCGCCAAAGCCGAACACCACGGGGATCAGCAAATACTCCAGCCGCGAAGCCGTGCCATAGCCTGCAATCGCCTCGGCGCCAAAACGCCCCACCATCGCGGTGGCAAAGCCGATGGCCAGATTGGTCGCCACCGTGGAGAAGATGCCCATGAGCCCCACCTTCAGCACATCATTGAACAGGACCTTGCGCCACGTCAGCCGCTGCCACAGGGGCTGCAGCAAGCTGTGCGGTGCGCGCAGATAGGCCAGAAGGGCAATCAGGCCGATCACATAAAAGGACAGCAGGCCTACCGCACCACCCGCCACGCCCCAACCGGGAACGGGCCCCCAGCCAAAGATGAGCAGGGCCGACAGGGGCACCTGCAAGAGCGCGCCGCCCACAATCACCCAGGCCTGCAGTTTCATGTTGCCCGTGCCGCGGATGCTGGCCGACAGCGCGTTGAACACCCAGATCAGGGGGGCACCCGCAAACACCAGGTTCGAATACAGCAGCGCTGCCTCAAGCGCCGCTCCGCTGCCGCCCATCAGGCTGTAGATCCAGCGGCCGCTGACCAGCAGCACCAGCGCGAACAGCAGGCCAAACACCAGGGCGATCACGCAGGCATGCCACACCAGGTCGTTCGCATCCCCGCCGCGCTTGGCCCCCAGGGCACGGGCAATGGCTGAACTGATGCCACCGCCCATCGCGCCGTTGGACGTCATCTGCATGAACATGATCAACGGGAACACCAGGGACACACCCGCCAGCGGTGACGTGCCCAGCCGGCCGATGTACCAGGTCTCCAGCAGACCCACCGCCGCCTGGGTGAACAGCACCAGCATGTTGGGCAGGCCCATGCGGATCAGCGTCGGTGCGATGGGGGATTCGAGCAGCAGGCGGGTTCGGGCATCCATGCTTCATTGTGCGTGACCCTGCAAAAACCGACACAATCCGCTGCAGAAACCCCTGTCAGCAGTCACTTTTCGAAAGCACACGATGCGCCTCCTGCACACCATGATCCGAGTTGGCAATCTTCAACGTTCCATCGACTTCTATACCCAGGTGCTGGGCATGACGCTCAACCGCACCAGCGAAAACGAATCGCAGAAATATTCACTCGCCTTTGTCGGATTTGGCACCAATCCGGACCATGCCGAAATCGAGCTGACCTACAACTGGGGCGTCGAGACCTATGAGCCTGGCACAGCTTTTGGCCACATCGCGCTGGGTGTGCCTGATGTTTATGCCGCCTGTGCGCGCATCAAGGCCGCTGGTGGCCATGTGACACGTGAAGCCGGTCCGGTCAAGGGCGGCAGCACCATCATTGCCTTTGTGACCGACCCGGACGGCTACAAGATCGAGTTGATCCAGCGCCCCTGACGGCCATCAGCGTCTGACAGGGCGCGGCAGGGCGGCCGCCTCGTGTGCCAGGCGCGTGATGCGTGCCCAGTCACCTGTTTCCAGGGCATCCTGCGGCACCAGCCAGCTGCCGCCGACGCAGAGCACATTGGAGAGCCCCAGAAAGCTGGCGGCGTTGTCCGCACTCACCCCACCGGTGGGGCAAAACGCGATGTCGGCAAACGGCCCGCCCCAGGCCTTCAGCATCGCCGCGCCGCCGGCCTGCACCGCCGGAAAGAACTTCAGCTCGGTGTGGCCTGCGTCCTGCGCTGCCATGATTTCGCTGCCCGTGGCCACACCGGGCAAGAGGGGCAGGCTCAGATCCCGGCACGCCTGACCGACCGCATCGGTGTACCCCGGGCTGACGGCAAACCGCGCACCGGCCATGGCAGCGGCCTGGGCGTCTGCGCCGCTGCGCACCGTACCGGCTCCGACCACCGCTTCAGGCACGTCCCGGGCAATGGCCTCCATACAGGCCAGCGCCTGCGGCGTGCGCAGCGTGATCTCCAGCATGCGAATGCCGCCCGCCAGCAGCGCGCGGGCCATCGGCACCGCATGTTCCTTGCGATGCAGCACGATGACCGGGATCACGGGCGCGTCCAGCATCACCGCACGGGCGGTCAAGGGGGTCGGCAGGGGGGCAAGGGTGGGGTTCATGGGTTGTATTCCTTTGGCACCCAGGTACAGGCGCCCTCCTCGGCAGCCAGGGCCAGGCTGCGCATGCCGGCAAACAGCCCCCGCCCCATGCCCTGGTTGCCAGAGCGTTGAAGTTCGGGCGGCATCACTGCGGGCAAGCGCCGAGCCCACTCGTCAGCCGCTACCAACACCTCCAGCGTGCCGGCCACAGCGTCCAGACGGATGAGGTCGCCGTCCCGCACCCGGGCCAGCGGGCCGCCCGCTTTGGCCTCAGGCGACACATGGATCGCCGCCGGCACCTTGCCGGACGCCCCACTCATGCGGCCATCCGTCACCAGCGCCACCTTCAGGCCGGCGTTCTGCATGACAGCCAGCGGCGGCGTGAGCTTGTGCAGTTCCGGCATGCCATTGGCCTGCGGGCCCTGCCAGCGCACCACGGCCACCATGTCGGTTTGCAACGCACCGTCGTTGAAGGCTTCCAGCAATGCCTCTTGTGAATCAAACACCCGAGCGACCGCTTCCACCACGTGGCGGTCTGTGGGCACGGCAGACACCTTGATGACCGAGCGGCCCAGGTTGCCTTGCAGCAACTTGAGCCCGCCGGTCGGGCTGAACGGCGCTGCCGCCCCGCGCAGCACGCTATCGTCCCCGCTGGCGCCGGGAGCATTCCAGCTCAGGGTCGGCGCGGCCACATCGACCATGCGCGAATGGGCGCGGATACCCCCCGCGCACACGGTGCGCACGTCCGGATGCATCAATCCGGCATCCAGCAGCTCTTTCAACACAAAACCCGGCCCGCCGGCGGCCTGAAACTGGTTCACGTCGGCCTCGCCATTCGGATAGACCCGCGCCAGCAGCGGCACCACCTCGGACAAGGCTGCAAAGTCGTCCCAGTCAATGCGGATGCCTGCCGCGCGCGCAACAGCCACCCAATGGATCAGGTGGTTGGTGCTGCCCCCCGTGGCCAGCAACGCCACCATGGCGTTGACGATGCACGCCTCGTCCACCAGTTCACCAATGGGCGGGCAGGTGCTGCCCAGCACCGTGGCCACAGCCTCGCGGGTGAGCGCTTCGCGCAGGCCGTGCTCGGGGTGCACAAATGCTGCGCCGGGCACATGCAGGCCCATGGCCTCGAGCAGCATCTGGTTGCTGTTCGCCGTACCGTAAAACGTGCAGGTGCCCACCCCGTGATAGGCCGCCATCTCGGCCCCCAGCAGCTCGGTCCGCCCGACCTGGCCCTGGGCAGCCTGTTCGCGCACCTTGGACTTGGCGCTGTTGGACAGGCCGGACGACATCGGCCCGGCAGGCACAAAGACCATCGGCAGATGGCCAAACTGCAAGGCACCGATGAGCAGGCCGGGCACGATCTTGTCGCACACGCCCAGCATCAGCGCAGCGTCGAACACATCGTGGCTCAGGGCCACTGCCGTGGACATCGCAATCACGTCGCGGCTGAACAGGCTCAGCTCCATGCCGGCGGTGCCCTGCGTCACACCATCACACATGGCGGGCACCCCGCCGGCCACCTGGGCGGTGGCGCCGCGCTGGCGCGCCTCGTCCTTGAGGATGCCCGGATAGGCCTGATAGGGCGCGTGCGCCGACAGCATGTCGTTGTAGGCCGACACGATGCCGATGTTGCGGGCCTTTTCAGCCACCACGCGGATCTTTTCTGCACCCGGCATCGCCGCCACGGCATGGGCCACGTTGGCGCAACCGAGGCGGTCGGCCCCACGCGTGCGAGATGCCGCCACCCGCAGCTGGGCCAGATAGTCAGCGCGCGTGGCCGCACTGCGACTGCGGATGCGCTCGGTCACCTCGGCCACGCGGGAATGAAGGCCTGTCGACATGGTCATGGAACTTTATTACTTGATATTTTCCGAAATAGTAACTTTTGCCAGATCAAAAAGTTACCGCTGAGTTACCAATGGCAGGGTGCCGCTCCTCCAGCGCGGTAGGGCCCGCTACACTGACTCAGCCTGAACCCTTGCAGCCCCCCAGTCTGACCATGTTGTCCAGCAAAAGCAAGCATCCGCTGTCTGTGCGCGACCCGGCGCCCATGCTGGAACAGGCCCGGCGCGACTGGGGCGGCCAGCGCGACCTGTGGGTGTTTGGCTACGCTTCGCTCATCTGGCGACCGGACTTCGAGGTGGCCGAAAAGCGCCTGGCCCGCGTGCACGGCTGGCACCGGGCACTGAAGATGTGGAGCCGCATCAACCGCGGTACACCGCAGCTGCCTGGCCTGGTGTTTGCCCTGCTCAGTGGCGGCAGCTGCTCGGGCGTGGCGCTGCGCGTGCCCCGGCGCGATGCCAACACCGTGCTGGACAGCCTGTGGGCGCGCGAGATGCTCACTGGCGTGTACGACCCGCGCTGGCTCACCTGCCACACGGCTGCCGGCCCGGTTCAAGCCCTGGCCTTCACCCTGTCCCGCCGCAGCGGCAACTTCACGGGGGAGCTGGACCACCAGCAGTATCGGCACATCCTGGCCCACGCGCGGGGCCGCTACGGCAGCACGCTGGATTACGCCACCCAGACCCTGCACAGCTTGCGGGAGCATGGCATCGAAGACGCCGCATTGATGCGTATCCTGAGGCATGCTCCTGAAATAAAGAACAAAAAATAAGTCAAGGTAACATCAATTCAATAGCTAGAAGCTGACTTTCCATAACGGAAATATCGCCTATTTTATCATTTAATTTTTTACAAATTAGTTTTTCTGAACATGGAACAGTCGCTCTGCTTCAGCCAGGGCCTGCACGGTGTCCACATCGGTCACACAGCCCTGGTCGTCCACCGGCAGCTCAAGCGCCCCCCTGGCGCGCACCACGGCCGCCGCCCCGATGTCTCCGTTCAGTGTGAGCAATTCATCGTGGCAGCGCCTGGAAAAGCCCACCGGGTGGCCCCGCTGCCCATTCACCACCGGTACCACCACGTCATGCTGTTGCAGGGCCTGCGCCACCGCCCGCAGGGTGCGGGGCTGCACCAGGGGCAAGTCACCCAGCACCATCAGCCAGCCTGCCGCGTCCGGTGTAGCAGCCACCGCAGCGGCAATGCAATCGCCCAGGCCGGCGTGCTGCGCGCGCTCCAGGTGCCAGGGCAGACCGCTGGCCCGCGCGGCGTCCAGCACATGCTGCAGCACCGGCTTGCCCGCCAGCAGCGCGTCCAGCTTGTGCCCCTGCCCCCCGGACGCCCGAAAGCGCTCCCCCCGGCCCGAGGCCAGCACGAGCACGGTGGGGAGCGGGGTGTGGATCACAGGCCCATTTTGATACGATCAAGCCCCCATGACCCTGCCCCCCACCGCACTGGCCGACCTGCGCAAATCGTACGAACGCGCCGAGCTGGACGAGGCCGCCTCGCAGGCCGACCCCTTCGACCAGTTCAACCAGTGGCTGAATGAGGCGATCAGCGGGCAGATCCCCGAGCCGACGGCCATGACCCTGGCCACCGTGGGGGCCGACGGACGCCCGTCCACCCGCGTGCAGCTGCTCAAGGGCGTGGACGCCGCCGGGCCGGTGCCCCGTGGCCTGATCTGGTACACCAACTACCAGGGCCGCAAGGGGCAGGAGCTGGCCCGCAACCCCCTGGGGGCCCTGCAATTCCACTGGGTGGAGCTGGAACGCGTGGTCCGCATCGAAGGCCGGGTAGAGAAGGTGAGCGACGCCGAGAGCGACGCCTATTTCCACAGCCGCCCGCTGGACAGCCGCATCGGTGCCTGGGCATCACCGCAAAGCGAGGTCATCAGCAGCCGCGCCGTGCTGGTGGCCAATGCCGCCAAATACGCCGCCCAGTTCCTGCTGAACCCGCCGCGTCCGCCGCACTGGGGCGGCTACCGCCTGCTGCCCGACACCTGGGAGTTCTGGCAGGGCCGCAAAAGCCGTCTGCACGACCGGCTGCGCTACCGGCTGGATGCCCAGGGCGCGTGGGCGCGCGAGCGGCTGGCGCCTTAAACAGTCGACGCGATAGCCGCGCTGGGGTACTGTGCGCGCCTCGCAAGTTAGTACTTGATCGTAATTGACGGTCCTGTCGTCGTGCTCGTACTGCTGCCTTGCTGACTTCCAGGAATCGGACCATTTGCACCCTTTCCCGGTTGATCGTACGTTGTTGTGCTCGTCACTCCGACGCTGACATTATCTGCAATTGGCGTCGAAACCGTAGATGACGTAATCGTGGTGCTACCCACAGTGGTCGTGCTGCTGGTACTTTCAATTTTGGGCTGGGCAAACGCTGCCACGCTTGATATTGACATGGCGAAAAGCAAGGTTGTGCACTTCATATGTTTCTCCTGAAGTTGAAAAGAATGTACCTCTGGCAGGTACTGCTGACATCCATCAACTTGGGTACAGGTTTCGTACGGTGTTGACCTTCCTGTTGACCGGAAGCCACCGGCTTTACAGGCTATCCTCCAAAGATGCTCGACGACATCAAAAAAACACTCTGGGCCACCGCCGACAAGCTGCGCGGTCATATGAATTCCGCAGACTACAAACACGTGGTTCTCGGCCTCATCTTCGTCAAATACATCTCTGACGCCTTCGCCGCCCGCCGCGCTGAAGTGCAAGCCCGCCTCACCAACCCGGCAGACGACTACTACTTTGCCGACGCCAGCCCCGAGGCCCTAGCCGCCGAGCTGGAAGACCGCGACTACTACAAAGAAGTCAACGCCTTCTGGGTGCCCGAAGCGGCCCGCTGGGAGGCGCT
>JBDKJB010000035.1:0-9002 GCA_039796835.1 Pseudomonadota bacterium
CGGATGTAGGCGACCTTGTCGAGCTTTTTGAGCTCACGCATCACCAATTCACCAATCCGGGTGCTGGGCACTTCTCGTAATCCGTTCGCCATCAACTTTTCTTCAACGCGCTCGATGGCGGTATCGATCTGTTCGGTGCTGACAGGGCGCTTGCGTAGCGCCAGATTCATGGATGCTCGCAGCTTGCTCCGCTCGTATTCGATGCGTCGACCATCCTTCTTCACGATGGCTGGGTAACTGACTTCTGCTCTCTCATAGGTGGTAAAGCGCTTCTCGCAGCCCATGCATTGTCGACGCCGCCGGATGAAGTCAGCGTCTTCTGAAATGCGGGTCTCCACCACCTGGGTGTCAACATGGCTGCAGAAGGGGCATTTCATCCCGACTTCAGCGATAGACCGGGAAGCGTGCGGTCAGCGCAGCAACCTTGGCGCGAACGCTCGCAATATTGTCTGTGTCACGTGGTCTATCCAAAACATCCGCCATGAGGTTGGCAGTGAGTCGGGCTTCTACATCCTTGAAGCCACGTGTGGTCATGGCAGGGCTACCTACACGAACGCCGCTGGTGACCATGGGCTTTTCAGGGTCGTTCGGAATGGCGTTTTTATTGATCGTCATGTGAGCCTGACCCAGCACCGCCTCGGCTTCTTTGCCTGTGATGCCCTTGGCGCGCAGGTCCACGAGCATGACGTGGCTTTCCGTGCGTCCGCTCACAATGCGCAGGCCTCGTTGAGTCAGAGTCTCAGCGATGATCTGCGCATTTTTGACAACCTGCTGCTGATAGGCCTTGAATTCAGGCTGTAGCGCTTCCTTGAAGGCGACGGCCTTGGCGGCGATCACATGCATCAAAGGGCCGCCTTGCAGGCCAGGGAAGACGGCACTGTTGACGGCTTTTTCGTGCTCCGCCTTCATCAATATGAAGCCACCGCGGGGGCCGCGCAGGCTCTTGTGGGTGGTGCTGGTGACCACGTCGGCATGAGGGACCGGGTTGGGATACACGCCCGCCGCGATGAGCCCGGCGTAGTGGGCCATGTCCACCATGAAGATCGCGCCGACGTCTTTGGCCACCCTGGCAAAGCGCGCGAAGTCGATGCGAAGCGAATATGCCGACGCTCCGGCAATGATGAGCTTGGGTTTGCTCTCGTGGGCTTTGCGCTCCATGGCGTCGTAGTCGATCTCCTCCCTGGCGTTCAAGCCATAGCTCGCCACCTTGAACCATTTGCCGGACATGTTGAGAGCCATGCCATGTGTCAGGTGGCCACCTTCGGCGAGCGACATGCCCAGAATGGTGTCACCAGGTTTCAAAAAGGCCAGAAACACCGCTTCGTTGGCCGACGCACCACAATGCGGCTGCACGTTGGCAGCCTCTGCGCCGAAGATCTGCTTGATTCGATCAATGGCCAGTTGTTCGGCCACGTCCACATATTCGCAGCCACCGTAATATCGTTTGCCAGGGTAGCCTTCGGCGTACTTGTTGGTCAACTGAGTACCTTGCGCAGCCATCACAGCGGGAGAGGCATAGTTCTCGCTGGCGATTAGTTCGATGTGATCTTCCTGGCGCTGGTGCTCGGCCAGAATGGCTTTGAACAGTTCGGGATCTGTTTGCTCGATGAGGATGTGGCGGTCGTACATGGCAGTCCTGTGGATGAAAGGGCGTGCCCAGGCGAACGGCTGAACGCCAACTTGCCAGAAGTTGCCCTGGTTAAGTGTGCGGCGCGCTCCCCAGTGGTGAACCACGTCAGCCGAGCTCCCACAACATGTGCGGAGTTGGCCTATCGCCAGTTGCGCGCTTGCCGATTCTAGCGGGCGCAGGCGGCCGACGGCCTCCTCAGGATCCCAGATAGGTCACGCGCTGCCCGCCCGCTGGGGCCTTGGCTACCCCGACCACCGACTGCAGGCGCAGGTGCTCGGCCATTACTTTGCTGACATAGCCACCGTCTTCACCTGTATTGGCTGCACCCACATAGTGGCGCAAACCCGCTTCGATCGAGCCAGCACGCGAAATGCACTCGCGCAACACCATTGCTCCGACGCGCAGGTTGGTCAACGGATCAAATGCTGCCAGTGTTCCGCCATAGGTGTCGTATTTGTCACGGTGCACTCGGGTCATCACTTGCATCAATCCCTGCGCGCCCACAGGACTTTGCGCAAACGGGTTGAAACCGGACTCGATGGCCACCACCGCCAGGATGAGGGTGGGCTCAATGCGATGGTGTTGCCCCAAAGAATAGGCCTCAGCGACCAGCGCGCTGATCGGTTCGGGCGCCACCCGATATTTTTTGCTCAACCAAAAAGCCACGGCTGCCTGGGCCCGGGGCAACTCGCCCGGGTTCGCCGCGGTAGCGCGGTCCAGGGGATCAGCTTGGGTTGCTTCGGCAGCAACGTCGCCCAGACCCAACTGGGCCTGGCGGGCTTGCAGCCATTGCACCAGATGGCGCTCGGTCTGGGCCCGCAGATCGGGCTGGGACACCAAGGTGGCCACGACCACCAGCACGATCAGACCGATCATGGACACGCCGTTATAGGAGATTGCGAACACTCCCTGGGCACTGGATTTGACCGCCTGCAGCAGTCTGGTGCCCCATTTTCCTGTCGCTGTCATAGCTCTTCCTTCTTACGCACGCCAGAGCTGTCCGCTACAAAATATGCAGCATTTGCTGAGGCGGTTTGGGTTGGTATGCCATTGGCGATCGCTCCCAAGGGTTGTGGAGCGCATCCGCCAAATGTGCCGGGGTCGGCAGCGGAAGGGTTAACCCGTATGGGTGCCCTGTTGTTTAGGTGGCTCTATTCTAGCGGCATTCAAATAACTAATAATAATAATAAATAGATTTTTCATCCTAAACTGTTCTGCCAATTTTTCAGCAGGACCACTGGATTGGATGCGGTCAGAAGCTTAATATGGCCTTGCCGCGCCTGACCAGCGTGCGCATGTCGGAGGTAGCGAGTCCTGGGCCGGTGTCCCTTCGGGGTTGGCCAATGTGGGCGAAGCGATGCCGGCACCCAGAAGGCAGCAATCCGTTGCTGCCCGCACAGCGGGACGAGTCTCTCCCCCTGTGCAAACCCGACGGCACGGGCCTTTGGCCAGCCGCCAGGCCCGGAAGATCTGGCCTTTGGCCGGGTTCTCCGGGCTTTTTCATGCAGGAGACTTGACCGCTGCTAGCGAGGCACTTCATGCCAAGCCGCTCCTACTGGGGGGCGCACGCTGTATAATGTGAGGCTTTGCGGCGTCTGCCTGGGGTTCTGTCGCAAATTCTTCAAATTGTCGTCAGCTGTTCCCCCAGAGAACACCCACAGGAGCCTATCATGGCCGTTCAACAGAACAAAAAATCACCGTCCAAGCGTGGTATGCACCGCTCGCACAATGCACTGAATGTGCCCGGTATTGCTGTCGAGTCCACCACTGGCGAGACGCACCTGCGCCACCACATCAGTCCCAATGGCTTTTATCGGGGCAAGAAGGTTGTCAAGACCAAAACGGAAGCCTGAAAAGTATTTTCCGAGAAAAGCCCCTGCCTTCGGGTGATGGGGCTTTTTTGTTTTCAGCACTTCCTTCAGATTTGGCATGTCTGGCATCACCATTGCTGTGGATTGCATGGGGGGCGACGTCGGCCCTGGCGCCACGCTGCCTGCGTGCCGCAGCTTCCTGGACGCGCATCCTGAGGCTGAGTTGCTGCTGGTGGGGCAGCCTGAGGTGCTGGAAGGCTTCAGTCATCCGCGTGCCCGAATCGTGCCCGCGTCCGAGGTTGTCACCATGGACGACACCGTTGAGACCGCCCTGCGCCGGAAAAAAGACTCGAGCATGCGCGTCGCCCTGATGCAGGTCAAGGAAGGGGAAGCCCAGGCGGCAGTGTCTGCCGGCAACACCGGTGCGCTGATGGCCATCTCTTATTTGGTGCTGCGCACGCTCGATGGCATCGACCGTCCCGCAATCGCGGGGCAAATCCCCAATGTGAAGGACCGAGCCACCACAGTGCTGGACATGGGGGCGAATGTGGACAGCAGTGCAGTCAATCTACTGCAGTTCGCTGTCATGGGTTCGGCGTGGGTCCAAGTGTTAGGTGGAGCGGACAAACCGTTGGTGGGGTTGCTCAACATCGGAGAAGAGTCGATCAAAGGCAATGAAGTTTCCAAGCAGGCCAGCAAGCTGCTCAAGGCCGCGGGTGCTGCGGGTGACCTCAATTTCTACGGCAACGTGGAAGGCAATGACATCTTCAAGGGCACGGTTGATATTGTCGTTTGCGACGGTTTTGTCGGAAATGTAGCCTTGAAGACCAGCGAAGGCCTAGCTTCGATGATTGGCGAATTTTTGAAAAGGGAGTTCAGTCGAAATCTCTTCACCCGCATTGCTGCCATCGCGGCCTATCCGGTGATGGCTGCGCTCAAGCGCCGAGTAGACCACCGCCGCTACAACGGGGGTGCGCTGCTGGGTCTTCGGGGTTTGGTGTTCAAGAGCCATGGTTCTGCCGATGCGGTGGCGTTTGAGGCAGCTTTGGCGCGCGCTCATGACGCCGTTCAGAAAAACCTTCTGGCACAGTTGCAGTCACGTATTGCGCATGCAACGGCTGTGCTCACTCAGGATCTGGAGCACCCCGCACCAGCGGCCTGAGCGCTGCAGGTGGTCGGTAGGGCTGTCCCGGCTACACTTTTGGAATGACCCTGCACGCCACAGTTTATTCCCGCATCACGGGAACTGGCAGCTATCTGCCGCCGCGCCGCCTGAGCAATGCTGATCTGGTGACTGAGCTGGCTGCTCAGGGGGTGGAAACCTCGGACGACTGGATTGTGGAGCGCACAGGCATCCGTGCCCGCCATTTCGCCGCCCCGGACGTGGCCAGCAGTGATTTGGCTTTGCCGGCCGCTCAGCGTGCGCTTGAGGCGGCAGGCAGGTCTCCTTCAGATGTGGACCTGATCATCGTGGCCACTTCCACACCGGATATGGTGTTTCCGTCCACTGCCTGCATCCTGCAACACAAGCTGGGTGCCAATGGCTGCCCGGCTTTTGACGTGCAGGCGGTGTGCAGTGGCTTTGTCTACGCGCTGACGGTGGCAGACGCGATGATCAAGGCAGGCACTGCCAAATGCGCTCTGGTAGTGGGGGCCGAAGTGTTCTCACGCATTCTTGACTTCAAGGACCGCACCACCTGTGTGTTGTTTGGCGACGGGGCGGGCGCGGTCGTGCTGGAGGCGTCAGACGTGCCCGGTATCCTCGCCACCGATCTGCATGCGGACGGTAGACATGTGGGCATCCTGTGTGTTCCCGGCCATGTGTCTGGTGGTCAGGCGCTGGGGGATCCGGTGCTCAAAATGGATGGGCAGGCGGTGTTCAAACTGGCGGTGGGTGTGCTCGAACAGGCTGCCCGTGCCACCTTGGAGCGAGCAGGGCGCAACGAGGCAGACATCGATTGGTTGATCCCGCATCAGGCCAATATTCGCATCATGCAGGGCACGGCGAAGCGGCTCAGGCTGCCGCTGGACAAAGTGCTGGTCACAGTGGATCAACACGGAAATACTTCAGCGGCATCGATTCCGTTGGCCTTGGACGCAGGAGTACGCGACGGGCGCATTCAATCCGGGCAGACACTCATGCTCGAGGGCGTGGGTGGTGGTTTTACTTGGGGTGCGGCGCTCCTTAATTTGTAACATACTTTGTTGTGAATAAAAGGAATTTTTCCTCTTTTATTGTATAGATTCTGATGAAACCCTTTGCGTTTGTCTTTCCGGGTCAAGGTTCGCAGTCAGTGGGTATGCTGGCGGGCTGGGGTGACCACCCTGTGGTGGCTGAAGTTGTCCAGGAGGCATCAGACGCTCTGGGTGAAAACATCGGGAAGTTGATAGCTGAAGGCCCCAAGGAAGTCTTGGCATTGACCACCAACACGCAGCCAGTGATGCTGGTGGCGGCAGTGGCTGCCTACCGCGTCTGGATGTCGGAGGTTGGGGTGGCGCCGCAGGTGGCCGCAGGGCATTCATTGGGTGAGTATTCCGCCCTGGTCGCTGCTGGTGTGCTGACCCTCACCCAGGCCGCACCCCTGGTGCGATTCCGGGCACAAGCTATGCAGGAGGCGGTGCCAGTGGGTGCAGGTGCCATGGCGGCCGTGTTGGGCATGGCGGCTGACCAGGTGGTGGCGGGCTGCTCCACAGTGACCCGGGAGCTGTGCTCGGCGGGCCAGGCGCTGGAGGTGGTTGAGGCGGTGAACTTCAACGAGCCGTCGCAAACCGTCATCGCCGGCAGCAAGGTCGCGGTGGACAAGGCCTGTGAAGCTTTAAAGGCTGCTGGTGCCAAGCGCGCTTTGCTGTTGCCTGTGTCGGCACCTTTTCATTCCAGTCTGATGAAGCCCGCTGCCGACCGGTTGCGCGAGCGTCTGGAAGACACAGAATTTGCCACTCCCCGAATCGCCATGATCAACAACATCGATGTGGCACTGGAGGTTGACGCAGACCGCATGCGCGATGCCCTGTACCGGCAGGCTTTTGGGCCGGTGCGCTGGGTGGAGTGCGTGCAGGCGATGCAGGCACGGGGCATTCAGACCGTGGTCGAATGCGGCCCTGGCAAAGTGCTGGCAGGCTTGGTCAAGCGCATCCACCCTGACATGAACGGTTTGCCCCTGCTGGATGCCGCCACTTTGTCCGACGTGAGAACCCAATTGGGCGGCTGAAAGCCGCTGAACCAAGATGACAGACATGAAATTTGCGGGTCAGGTGGCCTTGGTGACGGGCGCATCGCGCGGCATCGGGGCAGCGATTGCCAAAGGCCTGGCCGAATTGGGTGTGAAGGTCACCGGAACTGCTACCACGGCGGACGGAGCTGCCCGGATCAGCGCGGCGCTGGCAGCCTACCCGGGGTGCGTCGGCCGTGTTCTCGATGTGAACGATGCCGCTGGCGCCGACGCGCTCGTTGAAGCCACTGCCAAGGAGCAGGGTGCGTTGCACATCCTGGTCAACAATGCAGGTATCACGCGTGATACGCTGGCGATGCGCATGAAAGACGATGACTGGGATGCAGTGCACAATACCAACCTCAGGGCCGTGTTCCGCATGAGCCGAGCCGTCATGCGGACCATGATGAAACAGCGCTACGGCCGCATCATCAACATCACCTCGGTAGTCGGTGCTATGGGCAATGCCGGGCAGGCCAATTACGCGGCAGCCAAGGCTGGGGTTGCTGGCATGACCCGGGCGCTGGCGCGTGAACTGGGTAGCCGCAATATCACGGTCAACTGCGTGGCCCCTGGTTTCATTGAAACGGATATGACTGCGGCGCTGCCTGAAGACCAGCAAAAAGCGCTGCTTAACCAAATTCCGCTGGGTCATCTTGGCAAAGCAGCCGATGTGGCCCACGCTGTTGCCTTTCTGGCATCGCCTCAGGCAGGCTATATCACCGGCCATGAGATGCATGTCAATGGCGGTATGCTGATGTAGCAACCGGGTCAACAGGGCCTAGAATCCCGGTTCCATTTTCAACCCTTTGAGGGATTTCATGAGCGATATCGAATCACGTGTCAAAAAGATCATTGCCGAGCAGTTGGGCGTTGAAGAGTCTCAAGTGACCAGCGAGAAGGCCTTTGTGGCAGACCTCGGCGCCGATTCCCTGGACACGGTGGAATTGGTCATGGCGCTGGAAGACGAGTTCGGGATCGAAATCCCCGATGAAGACGCCGAGAAAATCACGACGGTGCAAAACGCCATCGATTACGCCGTCAGCCATCAGAAGGCCTGAACACGGTGACCCGTCGCCGCGTTGTCGTCACTGGCCTGGGCTGCATCAGCCCAGTGGGCAATACTGTCGCTGAGGCGTGGGCCAATCTCTTGGCTGGTCGATCGGGCATCGATACGATCACGAGTTTTGATGCCAGCAGCTACGCTTGCAAATTTGCTGGCGAGGTCAAAGGCTTCAACATCGCCGACTACATCACCGAAAAAGAGTCGCGGCATATGGACCGCTTCATCCATTTCGGCCTGGCAGCTGCATTCCAGGCGGTCGCGGATGCCGGTCTGCCCACGCGCGATGCCCTGACCGACGAGCAGGCTGTGCGCATCGGTGTCAACATCGGGTCGGGCATCGGCGGCTTGCCAGCTATAGAGGCAAACCATGGTGAGTTGCTGAGCCGTGGCCCTCGGCGCGTCAGCCCTTTTTTTGTGCCAGCCAGCATCATCAACATGATCTCCGGCCATGTGTCGATGCAGTTTGGGTTCAAGGGCCCCAACATCGCAATCGCTACCGCCTGTACCACCGGCCTGCATTGCATTGGTCAGGCGGGTCGCATGATCGAGTATGGCGACGCTGATGTCATGGTTGCTGGGGGAGCAGAGTCCACTGTGTCACCATTAGGCATTGGTGGCTTTGCGGCCATGCGTGCGCTCTCTACCCGAAACGATGACCCGAAGACGGCCAGTCGACCCTGGGACAAAGACCGCGATGGTTTCGTGCTGGGTGAGGGTGCAGGTGTGGTGGTGCTTGAAGAACTTGAGCACGCTAAGGCGCGCGGCGCCAAGATCTACGCCGAATTGGCCGGCTTTGGCATGAGTGCCGATGCGGGCCACATGACCGCTCCCAATATGGATGGGCCCCGGCGTTCTATGGCGATCGCCTTGCGCAATGCCGGCGTGAACGCAGATGAAGTTGAGTACCTCAACGCTCATGGTACATCCACCCCGCTCGGGGACATCAACGAGACAAACGCCGCCAAGGCGGTGCTGGGCGATCACGCCAAGAAAGTTGTCATCAGCTCGACCAAGTCCATGACCGGCCACTTGCTCGGAGGTGCTGGAGGCGTGGAATCGGTGTTCACCGTGATGGCCATCAAGGACCAGAAAATCCCTCCGACCATCAACATCTTTAATCCTGACCCGGAATGTGATCTCGACTACTGCGCCAACACTGCGCGCGATGCTCAGATTGATGTTGCGCTGAAAAACAATTTTGGCTTTGGCGGGACCAACGGGGCGCTGGTATTCAAACGCGTGTGAATCGCGTGATTGGGTGACGTCGCTCACAAGCATGGTCCGGG
>JBDKJB010000036.1:0-8759 GCA_039796835.1 Pseudomonadota bacterium
GACCTGCCTCCGGCCGCTTACGCCGATCCGGGTTTTGTGCAATTCCTCAAATCCCGCCAGCCTGGCGCTGACGCTCGGGCCCAGGAGCGCTGAGTGGCCGGCCAGTCCGGATTCTCCCGTGTGCTTGCTCTGGGCCTGGCCTGTGCACTGTCTTGGGGCAGCCTGCAGGCCGCTCAGGCGGCTGCACCGGTTTCCGTAGCTTCTGCGTCCAGCAGCGCTGACAAACCCGCACCCCGGGCAGAAGCCAAACCGCTCTGGAAAGACCTTTCCCCTGCCCAGCACAAGGCGCTGCAACCCCTGCAGGCCAATTGGGGCAACCTGTCCGAAGCGCACAAGCGCAAGTGGCTGGCTGTGGCTCAGCGCTTTCCCAAGCTGTCGGCTGCCGACCAGGCCAAAGCCCAGGCCCGCATGACCGAATGGGTCGCCCTCAGCCCCCAGCAGCGCAGCGCAGCGCGCCTGAATTTCGCCGAAACACAGCAACTCGGTCCTCAAGCCGGGGACAAGTCAGCGAGCTGGAAGGCCTATCAGGCCCTGTCTGCCGAGGAAAAGCAAAAACTCAAGCAGCAGGGCCAAAAGCCGGTCGGCGCCGCCGCTGCTACCCGACCTGCCCCGCCCCAGAAACTGGCCAAGGTGCCGCAGCCGCGCCAGGGCTCCAGCTCGGCTCCCTTGGCGTCCAGCCCTGTCCCCCCAGAATCTGCCACCCACAAACGGTGAACGTGCCGGTTGCACCGTTGCCTGAGCCTGCAAGCCTGGCCACCCCTGGCCTGTGGCGCCGCATGTCCAGCTGGCTCTATGAGGGTCTGCTGCTGTTCGGCGTGCTGTTTATCCCGGCATATCTGTTTTCCACCCTGAGCCAAAGCCGGCACGCGCTCACCAACCGCACTGCCCTGCAAGCCTTCATGTTTGTGGTGCTGGGCATTTATTTTGTGTGGTTCTGGCACCGTGGCCAAACCCTGCCCATGAAGACCTGGCGCATGCGTCTGGTGGATGCGTCGGGCCACCCCCCCTCACAGGCACGGGCCGCGCTGCGCTACCTGTGCGCCTGGTTGTGGGTGCTGCCGCCGCTGGCCGCTTCGGCCCTGTTGGGCTGGCAGGGTGGCAAGGTAGTTGTGGCCCTGAGCGTCTGGATTGCCCTATGGGCAATGGCCACCCGCCTGCACCCGAGCCGCCAGTTCTGGCACGACGCCCTGGCGGGCACGCGCATGGTTCAGTTGCCGCCGCCCGCTGGCAAGCCATGAGCGCCCCAGCCTTTTCGGTCACGGTCTATTGCGGCTCGCGCCTGGGGGCAGATCCCGCCTTTGCCGGGGCCGCGCAGGCCGTGGGCCGATGGATCGGCGCGCATGGCGGACAACTGGTGTACGGCGGCGGCCACAACGGGCTGATGGGCCTGCTGGCCGACGCCTGCCTGCAAGCCGGCGGCCGGGTGGTCGGCGTCATTCCCACCGCTTTGGTCGAACGCGAATGGGCGCACCGCGGCTGCACCGAGCTCATCGTGGTCGACACCATGCACGAACGCAAACGCATCATGGCGGAGCGGGCCGACGCTTTTGTCGCGCTGCCGGGCGGCATCGGCACTTTTGAAGAATTCTTCGAAGCCTGGACCTGGCGCCACCTGGGCTACCACAGCAAGCCCGTGGGCCTGCTCAACACGGCAGGCTTCTATGACGATATGCTCCATTTTCTAGGCCATGGTGTCGAAAGCCAGTTCATGAATTCGGGCCAGATGGGAATGATTTCTGTGGGTGACAACCCAACCACACTGCTGCCGCAGTTGGTGCAGGCTGCGGGCCTGGCGCCTGCGCCACGCCTGGACCAGATTTAGGCGCCTGTCCCTGCACTCCAAACTGTCGGATTAGACTGCTGCTTCGTCCTGCTCGCCGGTGCGGATGCGCACCACGCGTTCGACCGCTGTCACGAAGATCTTGCCGTCGCCGATCTTGCCGGTGTGCGCAGCCTTGACAATGGCGTCGACGCAGCGGTCCACATCTTCGCCCTTCACAACCACCTCGACCTTCACCTTGGGCAGGAAATCCACCACGTACTCCGCACCGCGGTAGAGCTCGGTGTGGCCCTTCTGGCGGCCAAAGCCTTTGACTTCGGTCACGGTCAAACCTGTGACGCCGCAATCCGCCAAGGCTTCGCGCACCTCTTCGAGCTTGAACGGCTTGATGACAGCGGTGATCTGTTTCATGGAGTCTCCTGATGGTTCTGGGATGCTGGGGAGAGTCTAACGCCAAGTGGCAATGCGACAGCTTGCAAGTACGCCGTGCTCAAGGCAGTCATGTGGCGTGTGACGGCGTCGGCGCGTTCCAGTGGCGTCGCACCCGTCAGCATCATCTGCACAGGCCCCATCAGCGCGCCGGTCCAAACCGCCGCGACGACGCTCGGCTCCACAAAACGCGCATCACCGCACGACGCCAGCATGTCGCAGGCTGCAAGCTGCCCCCGCGCCATGATCCGAGCCACGATGGCATCGGTTGCCACATCTGAGGGCAGGGCATACAACGCGCGTGATACCTCTGGCTGCCTGAGCTTTGCGGCGACATAGGTCTGCACCACCGTCTGCGCCATGTCGAGCAGGGGCTTTCCGCGCAGCCCCGCACAGGCATCTTCCATCGCCCGCATGATTTGGTCGAGGTGACGCTCCAAGACGGCGATCAACAGGGCCTGTTTGTTGGGATAGTACTGATAAACCGAGCCGACCGAAACGCCGGCACGCTGGGCCACGCGCGCCGTGGTCAGCGCACCGAAACCCTGTCCCACCAAAACCTGAACAGTTGCGTCAAGTATGACCGCAACGGTAGCAGCAGAACGTGCCTGACGTGGTGATTTTCTTGGATAAATTTCTTGGGAGACCGCCATCGGAGAACGCGACTTTTTAAAGTGACGATTTATTCATATATTACATCCATCCGCGACTCCAACGATATCCCATGCACCATCCATCCGACGCCCCGACAACCTCCGTCCAAACCGCGTTGATCACCGGGGCCACGTCCGGCCTGGGCCTGGAACTCGCCAAGTCTTTGCTCGACCACAGCAACGCCCACCTTGTCCTACCGGTGCGCAACGCCGAACGGGGGCAGGCCTTGCGTACGGCGCTAGGGCGACGGAGCCAGAGCCGCCTGTCCACCCCGTTGATGGACTTGGGCTCCCTTTCCAGCGTGCAGATTGGGGCCGCCGCCATCATCCAGTCTCTGAGGCACCCATTGGATGCCGTGATGCTCAACGCCGGGGTACAGTCGGCGAATCGGTTGCTGTACACGGACGACCAGCTGGAGCAGACCTTTGCCGTGAACCATCTGGCACACCATCTGTTGCTGCGCGCACTCGAGCCGCGTCTGGCCGGCTCTGCCACCGTGGGTTGGGTGGGCAGCGGCACCCATCTCCCGGACGGGGCCAAAACCTTCGGCTACACCGGTGCCCACTATCTGGCAGCAGACTTGCTGTCCAAAGGCAGGTACCCGAGCCGGGGGGCACAGGCAAGCCGCGATGCCTATTCCACCTCCAAGGGTCTGAACATCGTCTCAGCACGGCATTGGGCCCGACTCATGGCTCAAGCGCACCCCGGCCGCCGGTTTTTCGCGCTCGACCCCGGCCTGATGCCCGGCACCGGCCTGGCACGCGAGGGCAGCGCTGTCCAGCGCTTCGGGTGGAACTACATCTTGCCCCTTGCAGCCCGGGTCATGAAGCGCACGAGCACACCGCAGCGCTCAGCCATGATGCTGGCAGAAATCCTGCTGCGCCGCCGCAGCATTGCCAACGGCGACTATGTCGAGTTCACCGGTCACATATTGGCGCCGTTCTTGCCGCCTGATGAACACAGGTACGCCGAGGCATTGTTTGCATTCAGCGACCGCGCCGAAGCCCCAGTCACGCCCTGAACTTCGACGTTACCGGATACCGCCAGTCCTTGCCGAAACTGCGGTGCGTGACGCGGATGCCAATGGGTGACTGGCGGCGCTTGTATTCGTTGATCTTGATGAGGCGGGTGACCTTCTCGACGTCGGCGCGGTTGAAGCCAGCGGCGATGATGGATTCGATTGGCTCGTCGTTTTCCACGTAGCGCTCGAGGATGGCGTCGAGCACCTCGTAGGGCGGCAGGCTGTCCTGGTCGGTCTGGTCAGGGCGCAGCTCGGCGCTGGGCGGACGGGTGATGATGCGCTCGGGGATCGGGTTGGCGCCCGAGCCAAAGGGGTCGTTCGCGTTGCGCCAGCGGGCCATCTTGAAGACGGTGGTTTTGGCCAGGTCCTTGATGACGGCAAAGCCGCCTGCCATATCACCGTAAAGCGTGCAGTAGCCGGTGGCCATCTCGCTTTTGTTGCCGGTAGTCAGCACGATGCTACCGAACTTGTTGGACAGCGCCATCAGCAGGGTGCCTCGGATGCGAGCCTGGATGTTTTCTTCGGTGGCGTCTCCCTTCAGGCCCTTGAACTCCCCGGCCAGGGATTGCTTGAAAGCTTCAAACTCGGGCAGGATCGAGATCTCGTCGTAGCGCACGCCCAGGCGCTCAGCCATGTCACGTGCGTCGATCCAGCTGATGTCGGCCGTGTAGGGAGAAGGCATCATGACCGCACGGACTTTGTCCTTGCCCAAGGCGTCCACCGCAATGGCCAGGACGAGTGCTGAATCGATGCCGCCGCTCAAACCCAGAATGGCCCCAGGAAAACCGTTCTTGCCGATGTAGTCACGCACCCCCAGGACCAGCGCATGCCACAGTTGGTTTTCATCTGATGGCATTGAATATGCCTCTATTTTACTTTTTTTATCATCTTTTTTTATAGCATCAAATGATTTTTGATTATCGAAAAAAAACAAATTTTCTTCAAAATATTTTGCACGAAAAGATATTTCAGGCCCGCTGGCCGTGGGCTGCGCCGCAAACGACCCGCCTTCGAACACCACCTCATCCTGGCCGCCCACCAGATGCGCATAGACCAGAGGCAGGCCGGTGTCGGCCACGCGCTGGCACATGGCAGCTTCTCGCTCACGCCCCTTGCCCACATGGAAGGGCGAGGCGTTGAGCACCACCAGCAGCTCGGCCCCAGCGGCAGCGTTGTCACGCGCGGGCTGCTCGAACCAGGCGTCTTCACAGATCAGCAGGCCGACACGGGTAGCGTCGGCCCCTTCGCCGGCAGTGAACACGCAGGCGGCGCGCCCAGGCTGAAAGTAGCGACGCTCGTCAAACACCTGGTAATTGGGCAACTCGCGCTTGGCATAGGCAGCGACCACCTGCCCCCCCTGCAACACACTGGCGGCGTTGTAGACACGCGCACTTTGAACCGACTTGCCACTCGCAGCCACGCCATCCGCGACAGGCACCTCCTGCGGATGCCCCACCACCACGCTCATGCCCTGCAAATGGGCTGTGCCAGCAGCCACCTGGGCCAGGGCTTCGGCACTCGCGTGGATAAAAGCCGGGCGCAGGTACAAATCTTCGGCCGCATAACCGCACAATGCCAGTTCGGGGGTAAGCAACAGACGCGCACCCTGGGCGTGGGCCTCGGTGGCGGCGGCAATGATTTTTTGCGCATTGCCGATCAGGTCTCCGACCACAAAATTCAACTGAGCAACGCAGGTTTTCAAAGGCATGGGCAAGGGTCACAAAGAGGGGTCGAAAGATTATGTCATCCGGGTGCTGAACACACCCCTGGACGTCGACGCTGCCGCCTGGAACAGCCTGCTGCGCAACCAGGAGAACGCCAACCCCTTCATGCGACATGAGTACCTGGCGGCCCTGCATGAGTCCGGCTGCGCTGTGGCCACCACCGGCTGGCTGCCCCGACTTGTCACGCTCTGGCAAGACGGGGCACTGTGCGCCGCTGCGGCGCTCTACATCAAAAACCACTCCTATGGCGAATACGTATTTGACTGGGCCTGGGCCCAGGCGTTTGAACAGCACGGCCTGCGCTATTACCCCAAAGCCGTGGTGGCACCGCCCTTCACACCTGTGCCCGGAGCGCGGCTGCTGGCCTGCGACGCGGCTGCGCGTGCAGCGTTGCTACAAGCGTTGCTCGGGCTCTGCCGCCAACAGCAGCTGTCGTCCTTGCACATCCTGCTGGCCAACAGCGATGACCTGCAGGCAGCCCAGGCCGCCGGCATGATGCAGCGGCACACGGTGCAGTTTCACTGGACAAACCAGGATTTCACAGATTTTGAGGGTTTCCTGGCCGCGCTCACGCAGGAAAAGCGCAAAAAGATCCGAGCCGAACGACGCAAGGTGGCCGATGCCGGGGTGTGCTTTCGGGCGCTGAATGGCCAGGAGATCACCAGCGCAGACTGGGACTTTTTTTACCGCTGCTACGAGCGTACCTATCTGGAACATGGCAACCCGCCCTATCTGAATCGGGATTTTTTTGACCGCTTGGGGCGAAGCCTGGCCGAACATTGGGTGCTCTTCATCGGCGAACGGGCCGGTGAACCCATCGCCGCCAGCCTGATCGCCCTGCAGGGACGCGTGGCGTACGGCCGATATTGGGGTGCCTTGCAACGGGTAGACAGCCTGCATTTCGAGGCCTGCTATTACCAACCCATCCAATGGTGCATTGCACAGGGTCTGCACCGCTTCGAAGGAGGTGCTCAGGGTGAGCACAAGATGGCCCGGGCGCTGATGCCTGTCAAAACACACAGTGCACACTGGGTGGCACATCCGGCCTTTGCAGACGCCATCCACCGGTTCCTCGATCGCGAAGGCCAGGGCATCGAGCACTATCTGGAGGCTCTGGCGGCCCGCTCCCCCTTCCGTCCTTGAAGGCGCCGCATCCTCAAAAAAGGGGAGGCGGCGATGAATGAAGCCGTTTTGCGGTCAATTCAGGGCTTGGTTGGGGCTTTCTCCGGTGTCTGCGCACTCAAAAGCCCTGAGAATGTCGGCCCAGGAGACCACCCGGAAGACGCGTCCCGGCACACAGAGCCTGGGGCCCCTACTCAAACGATGATGCGCTTGGATCATTCCAGCCCGGACCGGGCGCGCCTTTGGCTGCCTTGCGCAGGGGTGCCGTCGGCCCGTGCTGTGCGGGCAGTGTTCCTTCATCCTGGTCATCCCGTTTTGCTTTGGGCCAACCGATGAACAAGTCCCGGTTTGTGCCCCTGACCACCACGCTGATGCGTGGCACGCTGTTGCTGGCTCTGTTCTGCGCAGCGGCTGTGTTGGCGGTGCAGACCTGGTTCATCGTGCAACGTCACAGTCGGCAATTTGAGATTGTGGTGGACGAGATCGCCACCTCGGCAGTGCCGCTGCTGAGCATGGGCTTGCGGGACATTGAACTCAAGACCGTGCAGCAGCAATTGGACATGATCGCCCGGCGGCCCGAAATCGGATTTGTGCTCCTGCGCACAGCGGCGGACAAACAGTTTTCGGCGGGCCGATCCGAGCTGCGTGATGGCAGCGTCAGCCTGCGCATCAAGGTCCCTGCATTGCCTTCTGCATCCAACGGCGGAGGCACCATGGCAGGAGAGCTCACCCTGGTGGGCAACCGGCAATACCTGATCGACCAGGTGCTGGCCAACGCCTGGCAGATGTTGCTCAGCCTCGGGACGTTCACGGCGGTGATGTGCATCATCGTCATGTCAATGTTGCGCCGGGAATTGCAGGCTCCCCTGCAGCGATTGTCGAAATTTGCCACCGAGCTGACACCCGAGACCCTGACCCGGCCGCTCACGCTGCTGCGCCCGCACCACACCCATACCGATGAGATCGACCAGCTGGCCGACGGTTTTGCCAAACTGCAGGTTGGCCTGCGAGAGCACATCGCCACCTTGGACAAGAACGTTGAGGAGCGCACCGAACAGTTGCGCGCCCTGGCTGAGGCCAACCATGTGCTGTCGATCACCGACGAGCTCACTGGTTGCCTAAACCGCCGAACCCTGGACCTGCGGCTTCGTGAAGAAGTTGGTCGCTGTCGACGGTATGGCCGCACCCTGTCGGTGATCGGCATGGATATCGACCACTTCAAGCGCATCAACGACACCCATGGTCACGCGGCCGGTGATGCGGTGTTACGTAAGGTAGGCTTGCAGTTGCGCGCCTCCATCCGCGCCAGCCTCGATTGGACCGTGCGCATGGGTGGAGAGGAATTTCTCATCGTCCTGCCCGAGACCGACCTCACCGCAGCATCTGCCTATGCAGAACGCCTGCACAGTCGGTTGAGTGAACTGGTCATCACCCATGACGGGATCCCGCTGCGCATCACGGTCAGCATGGGGGTCTCCCAGTTGCAAGACGCCGAAGACGGCTTGAGCCTGATCAGACGTGCGGACCAGCTTCTGTATGACGCCAAGAACGCCGGCCGCAATCGTGTTCGGAGAGCCTGAATGGGACCCGGGAATACCCGCACGCCAAGCGCGCTATGAAGTCGCGAGCGGGACGCCTTTCCAGAGCGGGGCATCTAAATTGGCCCGTTCGGGCCCTATGGCCGCCGCGTTCCACATGCAAATCGCTTTAGGCCTGTTAAGTTCCGCCCCATGACGATTGCCGCCCGACGACATCCCTCTACCGCAGCCCATACCGTTGACAGCCATCTGGCCCCACCCAGCGCCCTGTTGCTGGCCCTGGAGTTCCGCGCCTTCTGGGAGATGGGCGCACTGGCGCCAAGCTGGCCCCTGTTGCGCAAGGCCCCGCGTGGTGACGGCCACGGGGTAGTCGTCTTTCCTGGCCTGGCGGCCAGCGATGCATCCACCCTGCCTCTGCGGCGCTACCTGAACACCTTGCACTACCGAAGCACGGGTTGGACGCAGGGCTTCAACTTCGGCGCTCGCGCCGG
>JBDKJB010000037.1:0-8750 GCA_039796835.1 Pseudomonadota bacterium
CACGGGGGTGGACACCGCCGAACTGGCGCAAAGGGCGCTGGACGAGGGCTACCTGCTCGCACCGGGCTCGCTCTTCCATGCCGAGCATCAGCCGTCCACGCTGATGCGCATCAACTTTGCGACGACGCAGGATGCGACATTCTGGGAGGTGTTTGCGCGGCTGCGGGGCTGAGTGGTACCTGCTCTGGTCTGTGATGCCGCGCTTGCCGCATCAACCATAACGTGGAAGTCTGATGACGCCAGCACCAGGTCGGGCAGCGAGCGGCATGCTCTTGCTCGTAAACTGAACGACCGATCTTCTTCAGTCCCATCGTATGTCCAACACCTTGTCATGGCCCATCGCGGTGGCGGGGCTGGTCCTCGCTGCGGGTGCCTGGGCTGCGTCACCCAACAAGTGCGTGGTGAATGGCAAAGTCACTTACCAGCAAACGCCGTGTGCGACACCAGAAGCTGGCAAGCAGCCCACGGTGGACGAATTGAATGCAGCCCAGAAGAAGCGGCGTGATGATGCCGCCCTGCTGGTCCCTGCCACCCGGACTGCGCCAGAAAAATCGGCTCCAGTAGTGCCAACCGCGACCAGCGGGTTCCGCTGCGACGGGCGTCAGTACTGCTCCCAGATGACGTCATGTGCCGAAGCTAAGTATTTCCTCGCCCACTGCCCGGGCGCGAAGATGGACGGCAACAAAGATGGCGTTCCCTGTGAACGGCAATGGTGCAGTCGCTAGCCACCTGGCCGATTTGCCGGGGGCGGTCAACGGATCCGAAGGGTCAATGCAGCGTGAGCGCACCGGCGGCGCTGCCTTTGCCCGCCCGCGACGGCGGCTCGCACAGCCCGCAGGTGAAATGGCGGGGGTGGGCCGACAGGTCGGTCACAAAATGCCCGCCGCAGCTGCGGCAGGGCGTACTCGTCAACATCTGACTGTCCATGAACTGCACCAGCCGCCAGGCCCGCGTGATGGACAACAGCGGTTCCAGCCCGCTGGCGGCAGCCTGCTCGGCGTACAGGCGCCAGGCCTTCATGATGGCGTCAATGTCGTCCAGCGCGCTGGCCTTGCTCACATATCGGTAGATGTTGTGGAACAGACTGGCGTGGATGTTGGCCTGCCAGCCCAGGAACCAGTCCGTGGAGAACGGCAACTGTCCTTTGGACGGTGAGCGCCCGGCCACTTCCTTGTACAGGCGCAGCAGGCGCTCGTACGAGAGGTCCGTGACGCTTTCCAGCACCTGCAGTCGGGCGCCCAGGCCAATCAGGGCCACCGCACGCTGGACCTGGGCTGAATCTCTCAGAACGCTTTTGGGGGTGGACATGGGGTAGCTGCCGGTCGGGAGGTCACAGGGCCTCGGCAAAGCGTCCGGCCATCAGAATGTTGGCGTGCATGCGGGACGTGGCATCTGCTTCGACCCCGGCGCGCCCACCCGCCATGCCGTGACTGGTCAGCAGCTTCCACACCAGGTCGTCGTCCACGCGGAATCGGCACAGCAGCGCGTTGCCACCCGACAGCTTGAGCACCTGCGCGGGCGACAGGGCAGCGATCAGATCCGCCGCCTGTTCTGACAGGCCCAGCCGGAACAGGGCCTCGGCGCGGTCTGCCGCAATCAGTTTCTGTGCCAGCATCAGATAGGTGAGGTTGGCGTCACGGATGTCCTGCAGCATCGCCGAAGTGTCGGCGCTGGGGGTTTCTGTGTGCATGATGTGAGGGGCAGTGACTTATGCAATGGGTTGCCACATTTTGGCGGGCGACCCGGTGCCCGGGCGTTGGAATTGCCCTGGGCCGCTTGTCAGTCAAATTCCTACACAGGGGCGTGATACCGTGCTCAAAAATAAGACCCTGTTTTCACGGTCAATCTGTGGATTTGCACCTGGACCGGCGACGTATGCTTGCGGCCTGGATGAATCAGCGCACCGCCACAGCACGAAACCACGACATGATCGAGTCCGCACCCACCCACATCAGCGAGACCGGCGCTGTGCGCGCGCGCTTTCAGGCCGTTGAAGCCCACGCGCGCTTCATGCTCGCTGCGGCCCGCATGAGTGACTGGCCGCTGTTCTGGCAACTGGAGAGGGAATGTGCCGAGTTGATTCAGGATTTGAAAGCCTGCCGGACCCCGGTTCATGACGTTGCCTGGTCTGCTGAGCGGCACGAGCTGATGCTGCGTCTGCTGCACACCGACGCTTCCATTCGCGAACTGCTCCCGGTCCAGCGCCTGGTTGGTGCGCCCACGCCGTCCGGCTGGATGCATTGAAAGTCGGCATGGCTGCAGATCCGCTCCATAACGCTGTGTCGCTGCTCATGCTGCTGGGCCTCGATGAAGCGCGGGCTGTGATGGGCGGGTTGACTGCCACCGAAGCGGAGCAGGTGCGGCAGGTCGTGGCAGGCATGAATGCACAGCACGAGCTGGTGCGGTCAGAAGGTGAATTCGGCGAAGAAGACGTCACAGCCACCCGTCAGTTGGCGGGTGGGGCGAGCCGCTATGTGCAAGACCTGCTGGAGCAGGCCTTTGGGCGCCGCTGGGGGGTGGAATCACCAGACTCGCACTTGGCGGGACTGAGGGCCTCCGTGGCTGCATGGCAAGGTGCCCCGACAGAGCCTGCGCTGGAGCGCCTGCGTCGCGCCGACTTGGCCAGTGTGGTGCCAATCGTGTTGGCGGAACCGCCTCAGGCGGGGGCGGTCATGCTGGCTGCATTGGGCCCAGACTTCGCCGCCCGGGTGCTGCAGATGGTTCCCCCCCGCCAGCGAAATGACCTGATCCGACGGTTGGCCTTGTTGGGTACCGCCAGCGAGGCCGCGTTGCAAGATCTGGATGCTGGACTGCATGAGGCCTTGAACACCCGGGAAGCACGCAAGTCGGCAGTGCAGGGTGGCCCTGGCTTTGCAGCGGCGCTGGCCGAACGCATGCAGCCTCGGCGGGACAAGGGCCCTGGAGCTCAGCCATGACCGGGGTGGGAGCGGATCCACGCAACATCGTCAGCCAGGGCGAGATGGATGCTCTGTTGCTGGGCCTGCAGGAGCTTGAGACGCCACCCCCTGATCTGCCCCAGCGGTGGGACTGGACGACTGTCCCCCAACTCGTACGGGGACCCTTGCCTGGCCTCGATGCGGCCAATGACGCGCTGGCAGCCTACTTGCAGCCGAGTCTGTGTTCATGGCTGCACAGCGACGTCAGGGTTCGGGCCGAACCCATGCGCCTGCAAACCCTGGCAGACGTGGTGGGAACGGACGCAGGTGCTTTTTATGCACTGACCTTGCGCGCGCGTCCCGCTGCACCCAGAGGTTCCGATGGGCCGGGGTCGGACACCGGTGAACTGGCGGTGCTGTTCATCGAGACGCATGCTTTGCACGTGCTGACAGACATGCAATTTGGTGGCGATGGGATGGTGTCCACCGATGCACCTGCGGCTCCCGCGCAGGCTCGGCCAGTGCCGTCCGCCGTGGCGAAACAGGTGCTACGTCGGTGGGGGCACCAGGTGTTGGCGGCGCTGGTGCAGGCTTGGGGGGACGTGGCGCCGCTGCATTGGGGCGTGGATCAGGTGGCGCCAGGCTTGCCTGCCTGCTTGCGAGGCAACCCCCAGGCGCGCTGGCTGGTGTGTCCGTTCCGCATGGAATTCACTGCGGCTGAGGGAGTCGAGGGATCTGCTGGCTTTGAACTGGCGCTGCCGTGGGTTCTGCTGGAGCCGTCAGCGCACCGTTGGGGGGGGCGGGTGGCGGGTGGGCGCTCCAGCGCTCTGGCCCGTTGGCCCGGTCGCCTGCGCGGCTTGCTGGATCAGGTGCCGTTGGCGGTGTCCGCACATTGGAGCGTGGGTGCCTTGCCCTGGCGCGCAGTGGCGGCTCTGCAGGTGGGGGACTGGCTGCCGCTCGAGCCGCAGGTCGAATTGACGGCTGGGGCTGTGGCCACGCTGCGGGGGCGGTTTGAGGTCTCGGGCCCGCATGTCGCGGTGGTTGTGGAGCACACGACGTGAATCCCCGTTCAAACGCTCCTGGCGCCGGCCCTGTCCCGCTGACCCCTTTGGCCGATGTGAGCCTGCGGGTGAGTGTGCTGCTCGGTCAGACGCAGTTGACCGTGCGCGAGCTGATGCAGATTCAGCCTGGGGCGGTGCTACCGCTGGATGCTGTGGCTGGGGAGCCGGTGACGGTGATGGTCAATGGCAGTCCGGTGGCGCGTGGCGAGATCGTCATGGTGAACGAACGCTTCGGCGTGCGCTTGACCGAGCTGCTCGACAAGGCTTGAACCTTCGTCCCACCGGTTGCGCGGCTACACCAGACCGTTACGGATGGCGTACACAGCCAGTTCGGCGTTGTTGGCGAGTTTGAGTTTTTCCAACAGGCGCGCGCGGTAGACGCTCACGGTTTTGGGGCTCAAGGTGAGTTCTGCGGCAATGTCCGACAGGCGTTTGCCGGAGGCAATTTTGAGCAGGGTCTGCATTTCGCGCTCGGACAAGGTGTCGTGCAGCGCACTGCCTTCGGGGGCAGACAAGCTGTCGGCAAGTGCCAGCGCCACCTCAGGAGTGACAAATTTCCGCCCCTGATGGACCACGCGGACGGCCTTGGCCAGGTCGGCCGGGTCGCCAGCCTTGTTCAGATATCCCATGGCCCCGGCCTTGAGGCAGCGCACGGCGTACTGGTCTTCCGGATACATTGAAACCACCAGTGTCTTGACGGCGCTGTCGTTGTCTTTCAGGCTGCCCAGCACGTCCAGTCCGCCGCGTCCTGGCAGGTTCAGATCCAGCACCAGCACATCGCAAGGCGTGGTCCGCAGGGCCTCACGCACTTCTGAGTAGCTGCCAGCCTCTGCCACCACGCGGATGTCCACGGCTTCACTCAAGGTGTCGCGGATGCCACGCCGCAGCACGGCATGGTCGTCGCACAGGATGACGCGGATCATGGGTGGCCTTTCAGTCCCTGTCTGACAGGGGGATGCTCAAGGTGATGCAGGTGCCATGGCCCTGGCTGCCGGGGCCGATGTCCAGCCATCCCCCCGCCAGTCCGGCGCGCTCGCGCATGCCCGCCAATCCCCGGCCGGCGCGATGGAGCGGGTGCGGGAGCCCGCTGCCGTCGTCACGCACTTCCAGGGTCAGCAGACCCTGCCGGTCGGACGCCTCGACCCAGACCTGGGTGGCCTGCGCATGCTTCTGAATGTTCGTCAACGCTTCCTGCGCCGTGCGGTAGGCCGTGAGCTGCTGATCCGCAGACAGTGCGGTGGCTGACCCGGCGCTCAGCTCGATGCGAGCATGGACAGGCAGGCGGTTGCGTTGGGAGAAGCTGTGAGCCAACCATTCGAGTCCGGCGGCGAGACCTTCGTCAAGCACCGCAGGACGCAGGTTGTGCATGATGGCCTGACTGGCCTGCACGGCCTGTGCAAGGGTCTGCTCCGCTTGCCGCAACCGGGTCTGGGTGCTGGCATCCTGGGCATGCCTTTGCGACAGCCAGGAGAGGTCGAAGCGCAGGGCGGCCAGCGCGCCACCCACGTCATCGTGGATGTCACGGGCAATGGCGGCGCGTTCGTTCTCAATCGCGGTTTGTTCCTGCTTGGCGAACTCCGCCAGGCGTTCCCGTGAGGCGGCCAGTTCGGCATCGGCCTGTTCCTTGGCCAGGCGTGTTGCATGGGTGCTCAGGGCGCGCTGCACGGCTGGCCCGAGTCGATGCAGGTCATCCTTGGCCACAAAATCGGCCATGCCCGCCTGGATGGCAGCAACAGCCGTACTGTCACCGACCGCACCGGAGACCAGCACAAAGGGCAGTGCATGTCCTGATTGAAGCATCAACTGCTGGGCATCCAATGCCGTGAAACCAGGCAAATGATAGTCGGCCAGGACCAGATCAAAGGCAGAGGCTTGATCGGCCGGCTTCAGGGCGGCTTCAAAGGACAGGAGCGTCTGAACGCGCACGCACTCGGCTGACAGACCCGCTTGGGCGAGGGCACGCACGGCCAACCCAAAATCGGGCTCCGAGTCTTCCAGAAACAGGATGCGCAGCCTGCTTTGGCCCTCGGCGGTCATGGGCAGGCCTCGACTTCGACAGCGCAGTCGTAGAAGGTGGGGGCCTGCCCCAGGTCGGTCAGCCTTTGGCTCGTGAGTTCATTGACGTTCTTGCCATCCACGCCAAACTTGCGCCACCAGATGCCCAGGCCGTTGACCACGCCGGGCCGGGCGCGCATACCGACCTGCGCCCGGCAGCGGTGTTCGCCCCGAGCATTGAAGACCCGGACCAGCATGCCATCGGTGATTTTTCGGGGGGTGGCGTCACTGGGATGGATTTCAAGCATGGGTTCGCCTTCGATGGCGCGCAAACTCTGCACATTCACGAAGGTGGAATTGAGGAAATTGCGCGCCGGTGGAGAGATCATGGCCAGCGGGTAGGGGCCGTCGGCCTGAGGCAGTTCGTGGTTGGGCAGGTGGTCAGGCAGCGGATCCAGCCCCATGGCGGCCAGACGCGGGCTGGTGAATTCACATCGGCCAGAAGGGGTGGGAAAGCCGCCTTGGGCAAAGGGCGCTTCGGGCCAGGGCAAGGGCGCAAAACCCTGTTGGAGCAGCTGATTGAAATCGAGCGACGCGCCATAGGCCTGGCGGCAGAGGGTCTCGTCATTGTCCTGAAAGCATGGATCGTCAAAACCCATGCGAGCGGCCAACAGGCGAAAGATCTCGGTGTTGGGCTTGGCCTGCCCCAAGGGTTGAATGGCCGGGCGATTGAGCAACGCGTCGGTATGGCCGTAGGTGGCGTGCACATCCCAATGCTCCAGCTGTGTGGTGGCAGGCAGGATGTAATCGGCATGGTCGGCTGTGTCGGTGCGGAAATGCTCCAGCACCACAGTGAACAGGTCTTCCCGCGCAAAGCCGCGCCCCACCTTGCCGGAATCCGGGGCCACGGCCACCGGGTTGCTGTTGTACACCAGCACGGCATCGACCCGAGGGCCGAAGGCCGCAGATGCCGGCTCCAGCAGGTGGTCGCCAATGGTGCTCATGTTCAGCATGCGGGGCAGCCGTCCGGATGTATGCACGGGCAACAGATCCGGCCGCTGCAATGCGGCCTTGTGAGTGGCATGCGTGCCCGAGGCCGACAGCAGTACCCCGCCGGCGCGGTGCCGCCAGGCCCCAATGAGGGCGGGCAGGCACAGCACAGCCCGGGCAGCATTGCCACCGCCACGCACCCGCTGCATGCCGTAATTGAGCCGGATGGCGGCCGGACGGCCTTGCACCTGGCACTGGCCGTAGTCGCGCGCCAGTTGGACGATCTGTGCCGCGGGCACGCCGCACACCTCGGCCGCGCGCTCAGGCGGCCACTCGAGGGCACGCGCCCGAAGCTGACCCCAGCCCAGGGTGTGGGCCTGAATGTAGTCGTGGTCCAGCCAGTCGTGGCGGATCAGTTCGTGCATCAGGGCCAGGGCCAGGGCAGCGTCGGTGCCAGGGCGCAGGGCGATGTGCTCGTGGCACTTGTCGGCAGTTTCCGATTTCCGGGGGTCGATGCAGACCAGGCGTGCGCCACGTCGCTTGGCCTCCATGGCCAGGCGCCAGAAGTGAACACTGCTGGCGATGGCGTTACTGCCCCAGATGAGGATCAGGCTCGATTCCGCAAAAAATTCCACCCGCATGCCGACCTTGGCACCCAGCGTGTGGACCAGCGCATCGCCGCCCGCGCTGGCGCAGATGGTGCGGTTGAGCAAGGAGGCGCCGAGCTTGTGAAAAAAACGCGCGGCCATGCTTTCGCCCTGCACGTGTCCCATGGTGCCGGCGTAGCTGTAGGGCAGGATGGCCTGCGGATCCTTGACAGCGATCGCCTGAAGGCGTTTGGCAATGTCATCCAGGGCGTTGTCCCAGCTCACGGCCGCAAATTGCCCCGAACCCTTGGGGCCGGTGCGCTTGAGGGGCGTCAATATCCGCTCGGGGTGGTAGGTGCGTTCGGCATAACGGGACACCTTGTTGCACAGCACGCCTGCGGTATGCGGGTGCGCCGGGTTGCCGCTGACCTTGACAGCCACGCCATCTGTCACCTGCGTGACGAGCGAGCAGGTGTCTGGGCAATCATGCGGGCAGGCGCCCAGGATGGTCGTGGTGGTCATGTGCGCAACTTTGGATTCCCGCATTTTGACTGTGGAAACCCCCTGCCGGAGGGGCCGCCGAGGTTTAGACTGTGACGTTCTGGAGGTATGCCATGAAAACCATCGATTCCATCGTGACCCAGGCGGCGGGCATTGCCGCGATCCGCCGCGACATTCACGCCCACCCGGAACTCTGTTTCGAAGAGGTGCGCACGTCTGACATTGTGGCCAAGCAGCTCACGGACTGGGGCATCCCCATCCACCGTGGCATGGGCAAGACCGGTGTGGTGGGTATTGTGAAAGCCGGTACCGGCAACCGTGCCATTGGGCTGCGTGCCGATATGGACGCCCTCCCGATGCAGGAGTTCAACACCTTTGAGCATGCGAGCCAGCACACGGGCAAGATGCACGCCTGCGGACATGATGGTCACACGGCCATGTTGTTGGCCGCGGCCCAGCACTTTGCCAAAAACCGGAACTTTGACGGCACCGTGTACCTGATTTTCCAGCCCGCCGAAGAAGGCGGCGGTGGTGCGCGCGAGATGATCTCCGACGGCCTGTTCGAGAAATTTCCCATGGAGGCTGTGTTTGGCATGCACAACTGGCCGGGTCCGCGGATGGGCTCCTTTGCCGTCAGCCCCGGGCCGGTGATGGCCAGCAGCAATGAATTCAAGATCACGATCAAGGGCAAGGGAGCGCATGCCGCGCTTCCGCACGAC
>JBDKJB010000038.1:0-8628 GCA_039796835.1 Pseudomonadota bacterium
CCCTTGTCGAGGTAGCGCCACTCGTCGAACAGGTTCGGGCCGAAGCCAGTGCGGGCGATCGACTTCAGGAACTGCTTGGGAATGATGGCGTCGGTGTCGACGTTCTCGCGGTCCATCGGGGCCACCAGGCCCTTGTGCACGGTGAATTTCTGCATGGTCGTAAAGTGTTGGGGACAGAGCTTGCTGCGCTGCGGTCTGTCCCGCAAGGTCATTTGGTTTTCTTGGTCGCGTCTTCGATCTTCTGGCCGGCGGTCTGGATGTCCTGACCGATGCCTTTGACGGTGTTGCAGGCGGCCAGCTGGCTCAGGGACAAGACAGCGGCCATCGTGATGAACAGGGCTTTCATAGGGGCTCCCAAGGGTCAGGCAAAGCGCCGCACGTCTACAAAATGCCCATGCACGGCGGCGGCGGCGGCCATGGCGGGGCTGACCAGATGGGTGCGTCCACCGGCACCCTGGCGGCCTTCGAAGTTGCGGTTGCTGGTGCTGGCACAGCGCTCACCGGGTTCGAGCTTGTCGGCGTTCATGGCCAGGCACATGCTGCAGCCAGGCTCGCGCCACTCAAAGCCTGCCGCTTTGAAGACCTGGTCCAGGCCTTCGCGCTCGGCCTGTTCCTTCACCAGGCCGCTGCCGGGCACGACCATGGCGAGCTTGACGTTCTTGGCCACGGGCTGGCCCAGGCGCTTGACCATGGCGGCGGCTTCGCGCATGTCTTCGATGCGGCTGTTGGTGCAGCTGCCGATGAAGATCTTGTCGACAAAGATGTCGTCCAGGCGTTTACCCGGCTGCAGGCCCATGTATTTCAGCGCGCGTTCGATGGCGTTGCGCTTGCTGGCGTCGCGCTCCTTGTCGGGATCGGGCACTCGGCCGTCGATGCCGAGCACCATTTCAGGTGAGGTGCCCCAGGTGACCTGTGGCAGGATTTGTGCGGCGTCCAGTTCGACCACGGCATCAAACTTGGCATCGGCGTCGGACTGAAACGTCTTCCAGTGCGCCACGGCAGCGTCCCACTCGGGGCCACCGACAAACTGCCCCGTCTGGGCGTCGGTGCCGGGGGCGAGCAGGCGGCCCTTGAGGTAGTCGATGGTTTTGGCGTCCACAGCCACCATGCCGGCGCGGGCACCGGCTTCGATGGCCATGTTGCAGACGGTCATGCGGCCTTCCATGCTGAGGCCGCGGATGGCACCGCCGGCGAACTCGATCGTGTAGCCCGTGCCACCGGCGGTGCCGATTTTGCCGATGATGGCCAGCACGATGTCCTTGGCGCCGCAGCCCTTGTTCAGCGCGCCCTCGACGCGCACCAGCATGTTTTTGGCCTTTTTGGCGACCAGGGTCTGTGTGGCCATCACGTGTTCGACCTCGCTGGTGCCGATGCCGTGGGCCAGCGCGCCGAACGCACCGTGCGTACTGGTGTGCGAATCGCCGCAGACCACCGTCATGCCCGGCAGGGTGGCGCCGTTTTCCGGGCCGATCACATGCACGATGCCCTGGCGCTTGTGCAGGAAGGGGAAATAGGCGGCCGCGCCGCCGCTGCTGGCGACGTTGGCGTCGAGCGTGACCACCTGTTCCTTGCTGGTCGGGTCGGCAATGCCGGCATAGCCCTGTTCCCAGCCCGTGGTGGGGGTGTTGTGGTCAGCGGTGGCAACGATGGAGCTGATGCGCCACACCTTGCGCCCGGCCTGGCGCAGGCCTTCGTAGGCCTGGGGGCTGGTCACCTCGTGCACCAGATGGCGGTCGATGTACAGGACGGTCGTGCCGTCGTCTTCGGTGTGGACGACGTGTTCGTCCCAGACTTTGTCGTAAAGGGTGCGTGCCATGGTTCGCTTTGAAGGGGGAACCTGTGATTTTACGAACCTAGCGACCGCGCAGAAACAAGGCGTCCAGTTCCTTGAGGCTCACCTGCCGCCACGTGGGGCGGCCATGGTTGCATTGGTCCGATCGCTCGGTTGCTTCCATCTGTCGCAGCAAGGCGTCCATCTCGGGCAGGGTGAGTTTGCGGTTGGCGCGCACGGCGCCGTGGCAGGCCATGGTGGCCAGCAGCTCGTTCTGCGCGCGTTCGATGACCCGGCTGGCGTCGTGGTCACCGATCTCGGCCAGCTCGGCCAACACGCTGCGCGCCAGCTCTGTGGCGTTGCCTTGCGCCAGCGAAGTGGGCACCGCGCGGACCGCCAGCGTGATGGCGCTGAAGGCGCCAATCTCCAGGCCCAGCTGCTGCAGCGTGTCGTGGTGGGCTTCGGCGGTGGCGTGCTCCAGCGGCGTGGCAGCAAAGGTGGCCGGGATCAGCAGCGGCTGGCTGGTGATGCGCTTGCCAGCCGCTTCAAGCTGGGTTTTGAGCCGTTCGTACATGATGCGCTCATGGGCGGCGTGCATGTCCACCACCACCAGACCCTGCGTGTTTTCGGCCAGGATGTAGATGCCCTGCAGTTGGGCAAGCGCCCGACCCAGGGGCATCTCAAGCGGTGCCGGCGCGGCTGCCACTGCAGCTGCAAGTGGCTCGGCTGATGGGGCGGCACGCTGCCACAGGGCGCCGACATCTTCCACGCGGTGCTGACCGATATGTTCAGACTGCGGGCGAAACCCGGTAGCTACAAAAGATATAGCTGACTGTGTAGATGGGTTGTCGGAAAATGTCCTGATTTTCTCTTCAAAATAGGGCGCGGCCTGCCCCGGAGCCGTGCTGCCAGCCCTCGGCTTGGCCAGAGCGCTTTCCACGGCATGGTGCAAAGCCTGGTGTACGTCCCGGCTGTCGCGGAATCGAACCTCGATCTTGGTGGGGTGGACGTTGACGTCCACACGCGCCGGATCGATGCCCACAAAAAGCACATACACCGGCTGGCGCTGACCGTGCAGCACGTCGTCATAGGCGCTCTTGACGCCATGGTTGACCACTTTGTCCCGCACATAGCGCCCGTTCACATAGGCATACTGCACGTCTGCGCGCGCGCGGGCGGCGTCCGGCACCCCGGCACGTCCCCACACGCGCACAGGCGGGCCGTAGGGCGGGGTGGATTCGAATTCCACGGCCACAGACTGCTGCAACCAGTCGGCACCCAGCACGTCAGCGATGCGCCGGGGCAGGTCTCCGGCTGCGGGCCGCCATTGCTCCAGCAGCTTGCCGTCGTGCCAGATGGCAAAGCCGACCTCCGGCCGCGCCAGAGCGTGGCGGCGCACGGCCTCAACGCAATGGCCCAGCTCGGTGGCATCGGTCTTGAGGAATTTGCGGCGCGCCGGCGTGCTGAAGAACAGCTCTTTCACTTCCACCGTGGTGCCCTGGGCGCGGGCGGCGGGGCTCAGTTCACCGCTCTGGCCGTCGAGCCGCCAGGCCTGGTCTGCGCCGTCAGACCGGCTCACCACCGCGCAGTCGGCCACGGAATTGATCGATGCCAGGGCTTCGCCCCGGAAACCCATGGTGCCGACCGATTCAAGGTCCTGCAAGGACGCGATCTTGCTGGTGGCGTGGCGTTTGAAGGCCAGGGGCAGCTCATCTTTGGGGATGCCGCTGCCGTCGTCTTCGACACTGATCAGGCGCACGCCGCCGGCCGACAGTCGCAGCGTGACCTGCCGGGCGCCAGCGTCCAGGGCGTTGTCGAGCAGTTCACGCACCACGGAGGCCGGTCGTTCGATGACCTCACCGGCCGCAATCTGGCTGATCAGGGTGTCGGGCAGTTCGCGAATGGGTGTTCGCGCCCGGGCCAGAACAGCGTCAGTCACGGCACCACCGCCATGAACAGAAAGACCGCAAACAGCGCGAGATGAACGCAGCCCTGCTGGATCGTGGCGCGGCCGCTGCCCAGGCTCAACGCGGCGACAAAAAGCGTCAGCACAAGCAGGACGGTGTCTTTGGGCAGCAGGCCCAGTTCGAGCGGCAGGTCCAGGGCCATCGACACGGCAGCAACCACAGGGATCGTCAGGCCAATGGTGGCCAGGGCCGAGCCCAGCGCCAGATTCAGACTGGTCTGCATGCGGTTGTGGCGCGCGGCCCGCACGGCGGCTAAAGTCTCGGGCGCCAGCACCAGCATGGCGATGGCCACACCCACCACCGCAGGTGGAGCGCCAGCGGCTGCGACACCTGAGCGGATGGCTGGCGACAGGGCCTTGGCCAAACCGACCACTGCCGTCAGGCAGAGCAAGAGCAACACCAGGCTGGCCCCAGCGGCGCCGGCACTGGGCGGTGGAGCGTGGCCATCCCCTGCCAGATCACCTGTGGGCGTGACCGGCAGAAAGTAATCTCGATGGCGCACGGTCTGCACAAACACGAAACTGGCGTAAAGCACCAGAGAGACCACCCCAGCAAAGGCCAACTGAGCCGGCGAAAAGGTTGGCCCGGGCGTGGTGAGGGTGTAGTTGGGCAGCACCAGGGTGAGCATGGCCAGCGCAACCAGCACAGACAGCGTGGGGATGGCGCCATCCACCTGAAAGCGCAGCACTCGGTGGCGTTGTGCCCCTGCCAGCAGACACAGGCCAAGGACACCGTTGCAGACGATCATCACTGCGGCGTACACGGTGTCACGTGCCACGGCGCTGGCCCCTGCGCCGCCAGACATGAGAATCGATACGATCAGCGCAGCTTCGATGGCGGTGACTGCCAGTGCCAGGACCAAGGTACCAAAGGGCTCGCCCACCCGATGGGCGATGACCTCGGCATGGTGCACGGCCATCACGACAGCCACTACCAAACCCAGACCGACCAAGGTCAAGCCCGCGCCCGTGGCAGCCAGCGGCCCTGCCGCAAGCAAAATGGCGCAGGTTGCCAGCGGCAAGCCGATGTCGCTCGCCGATTGACCGAACAGCAGAGCCTGATTCCATCGCCTGGGCATCCGGTGTTTATAGCAGACTGCTGGGCATAATCGCCTCGCATGGAATACGCCGCTTACCTGATCGACTTCGTCCTGCATGTCGACAAATACCTCGAGGCCTTTGTGCGGAGTTACGGCATGTGGGTCTATGCCCTGTTGTTCGTGATCATCTTCGTCGAGACGGGCCTGGTGGTCATGCCCTTCCTGCCCGGAGATTCGCTGCTGTTTGTGGTGGGAGCCATGTGTGGTGTGGGGCTGATGGACTACTGGGCATCGGTGGCCCTGCTGTTTGCAGCCGCCACATTGGGCAACCAGACCAACTACACCATCGGGCATTTTTTCGGGCCCAAGGTCTTTCAGTGGGAGAACTCACGCTTCTTCAACAAGCGTGCCTTTGACCAGGCCCACGCCTTCTATGAAAAGCATGGGGGGTTCACCATCGTGGCGGCGCGCTTCATGCCCTTTCTGCGCACCTTCGCCCCTTTTGTGGCGGGCGTGGCCCAGATGACGCGCAGCAAATTCACGTTCTATGACCTGACCGGCGGTGCCTTGTGGGTGGGGGGTATCGTCACCATCGGTTACTTTTTTGGCAACATCCCGCTGGTGAAGCAGCACCTGGACAAAATCATCTGGGCGATGATCCTGATTCCGGGTCTGATCGTGCTCTTCGGAGCGTGGAAGGCGCGACGCCAGCCTGCTTGAGCAAACGTCGGGTGGTGGCCCATCCGGCGCTGCGGCTGCTTCCGACGCGACCAATCGACGCAAAGATGCAGCGTGGGTGTCGCTATTTGGGTGGCAACGCGAGGACGTATCGCGCTGCGAAATCGATCCAGGATTTCAAGCCCAGCTCCAGCGCTGCATCAGCGTTGACCCAGACGAAGCCTTTCATGGGCCTGCCGGTGATGTCCATGGGAGATGCGCCCGGCCTGGCCAGTGCCTCGGCTTCCTGCTCCTTGCCGACCCGGAACATGAAGCGGCCGACTTCGACGCCGCAGATCATGTTGCCGTTGAGCATCCAGCAGTAGCCGCCGAACATCTTCTTCTCGACAATGCCCTTGCGCTTGGCCAGCGCTGTGCGCATCTCTTCCAGCAGATGGGGGTCGTAGGCCATGCGGGGTACCTGCGCAGATGTGCTTCAGACCGCGTCACGCCAGGCCAGAGCGATCAAGGGCGCCACCACGGCAAATTGCAGCGCGGTGAAGGCGGTTTCGAGCGCAAGAAATGCCTCAACCGATGCCATGCGGTACTTGGCTGCGACCGGAAGTGTGGTGAAAGACCAGGCCAGCAGGCCGAATACGCACGCGAAACTTGCGGCGCTCGTCAGCCAATCCGCACGGGCCGTGCTGAACAGCCGCGGGTACAGCCAGGCAAAGACCAGGCCCTGAATGACCATGGTGGCCAGACCGAAAGGGATGATGACCTGTTCGCGGAAGATGGCCAGCCGTTCGTACTGCGCGTGAAATGTCTTCAGGTGCCAAACATAGCCTAGCGGAAAAGTGGGCAGCAGGTAGGCAGCGAACGCCAGCCAGTACGATTTGCTCATCGGCTTCTCCGGTCGGTTCAGGATGTGTGTGTCGGCTGACCGTTCATTGTGCAGCCAAACCGAAGCAGAAGCGCACCTGTCCTGTGAGGCGCAGCCAGGCGAGTATTCAGCAGACGATCAGCAGCGACGGCTTGGGAAAAATTTTTGAACTGATGCATCCAGCGTGCTCCGGTGAACTGAGCTTACTTCAGCACCTTGCTGAGGCGGGCCTGGCTGATGAGGAAGGCGGCATCTTCGGGCAAAAGGAATTGTTCCGCCACAGCCCGATCGACGGCACGCTGCACCGCCTGGAGGTAGCCGTCATGGCTGCCATAGCGCTCTTCCAGGGACAGGCGTGGGTCGTTGGCGGCACGGCGCTCGGCTGCCGTCCGGGCAAAGGGGATCATGCCGCCCACATAGTTGCAGATCTCGCCTTTGTGGAACGGGCGGTCACCATCAGCGGTGACGTTCCAGCCCAGGTAGGTGCCCAGGGGGGCGTCAAGCAGCACCACGGGAACGCCGCCCAATTCATTGCCATCGGCGTTGACCTTGGGCGCCAGCATCGTCAGCGACTGCCTGATGCGCGGCGGCGTGACACTGGGCACGCCCGAGGCGTCGCGGGCATTGAACTGCGGGCCGTGGTCGTAATCGTGCACGGGCATGATGAAGCCGGGCTCGGGCGCAGTGCTGCGCAGGCCAGGCAGGGTGGGGAAGCCCATCGCCTCTTTGTGGGCGGGTACGAGCTCGCCGCGGGCCAGGGTGGGGTAGCGGCTCGGTGGCGGTGGCGTGCCTTGCATCACCCAGTTGCGGAAATGCACGCGCAGCGCGTTGTGGGTCTGCGTCAACGGCACCGGGTTGGCTGGGAGCATTGCGGTGCCGAAGTTGTTGCCGGGACAGGACGGGCCGCTGCGCGGCAAGCCCACGCCGGGCAGGCTGGTGTCGAAGCCGCCGCCGCCGCCGTTGTGGTTGCTGCTGGCGATGTAGTAGCGGCGCACGTTCTCGGGCAGCGGCAGGTCGGCTTTGGCGTCGGCGCCGACCCATTCCGGTGTGAGCTTCAGGGCCCACACTTCGGCCGAGCCAAAGTGTTCGATCACCTTGGGGCAGGTCTTGCTGGCGGTGCAGCGGTCCAGGATGCCCAGGGCCGGGCCGCCCGGGTCGCGCACCGGGTCAGGGTGCGGCAGCCACCATTGCGGGCCTTCGGAGCCGGCCTGATAGAGCTCCAGCACGCCGTCGGGCTGGGCCCAGCGGAAGTTCAGCGCAATGCGCCGCCCGGCGATGATGGGCCACATGCCGTCGTGCACCCTGTGCCCGGCCTCGGCCTGGTTGAAGCCCAGGTGCAGCCAGCCGCGCAGGTAGTTGCCGCTTTGCGACACCCCGCGCGTGATGCTGTGTGTGACCGTACCCCTGCCGTTGGCAAAGAGCGGGTTGACAGCACCCGTGTCGTCCTGGGCCGAGCGCTTGAAAAAGTCAGCCACGTCGCGCCAGGCCGCAAAGCCGATGCCCAGCACATAAGGGTCAGCAGCGGTGTACACCACCTGGTAGAGCAGCTTGTGGTCAAAGCCGTTCTTCAGGCAAATCTGCGTCGGGTCCGGTGTGCCGGGAAAGGGGTTGGCTGTGCTGCATTTGGCCCAGGCCCAGTCGCTGGAGGGGAGGGTCTGTTCGCCGTAAACCGTGCCACGCTGGTCTTCGCGTTCGCGCGAGGTGAGCTTGGCCCGGGTCGTGTCCAGGCTGGTGGGCAGGTAAGGCACTGGATTGGTCTGCACCAGCAAGGGTTGGGAGTCCGATCCCTTGCGGTTGACGATGCGACCGAACACCTCCCCGGTGACTGGCGCGCCGTTGGAGCCTCGTGCAACAGGCAGCTGCAAAAACTGGAGTGCGCCCAAGCCGGTGGAGGCCTGCGGTCGCACGCGGGTCTGGCCAGCGTTGTCGCCCTGCCAGGCGCTCAGCAGCACGATGTCCCCCATCGCCAGCTCCTGGGGCGCGTAGCTGATGTAGCGGCCGCGGTTGGGCACCTCGTGCCACAGCATGCCGCTGGCCTGCGCTAGGTTGACCGGCTTGAAGATCAGGAAGGACGACACATAGCGCACCTTGCCGTCGGCGTCCTTGGCGAGTTCGATGTCCTGGATGATGCTGTTTGCCGGGTGCTTGGGGTCGAGCTCGCCGAAGGCGCGGCCAGCCACCATCTCATAGGCTGGCAGGTTGGCGGGTGCGCCGTTGGTGGGTGGTGGTGGGGTGAAGGGCGCGCGTTCGTCGATGACGATACGGGTCACGCGGGCCTGGGCGGTCAGCACCGCGGCGCTCAGGAGCAAAG
>JBDKJB010000039.1:0-8622 GCA_039796835.1 Pseudomonadota bacterium
GTGGTCGAAGACTCACAGGCCGCCATCCGGCTGCTTACCGCCATGCTGCAGGACGCGCGCAACAGTCTGCAAAAAGTTGATGCTGTGCTGGCCGAGGCCGAGAGGACAGCGGTGGAATACAAAGGTGTGGCGGTGCAGGCCCAAGGCGTGGCCAGTGAAGCACGGGCTGCAGCGGCCAACGTGCGCGGCGCCACCACCGACCTGGGTCTGTTGCGCCACGAAGTGGACGCCTCCCTACGCAAGATCAACGGCATGGTGGACGACATCAACCGCAAATGGCCGTTCGCCAAAGAGCGCGACATCAAACTGCCATGATCCGCCTTCTCCCCCAAGCATCCGATATTTTCGAGAGAAATTCCATTTATAAATCTCGTTATTCAGCTATAACTTTGATAGCTATTGCAAGCCTGAGCCTCACTCTGGGAGGCTGCGGTAACACGCCACCGTCGCCAGACTGGCTGCTCAATGCCGACAGCAGCCTCAAGAGCTTTGCGCAGGCCCACTTGACTGGCAACACCCCGGTCGCCGAGTTTGAATTCCGTCGGGCACAGCGCGAGGTGTCGGCCACAGGCCAACCGGTGCTGCTGCTGCGCACCGAACTGACCCGCTGCGCTGTGAGGCAAGCCAGCCTGGAGCTGGACGAGTGCCCTGCGGCAAAGGCGCTCATCCCTGACGCCCCTGCGACCGAGCAGGCTTATGCAAGCTACCTGCGCGGTGCGCCTTTGTCTATCGAGCAGACCGCCTTGTTGCCCGAAGCCCACCGGCAAGCCCTCGCGTCAGCGGATGACGGTGCCCGCATCGCCACCTTGCAGACCATCACCGACCCGCTGACGCGGCTGATTGCGGCTTCGGTCATGATGCGACGCAATGCCTTGCCCCCCGAAGGCGTGGCCGTGGCAGTCGACACCGCATCCGAGCAGGGTTGGCGCCGCCCGCTGCTCGCCTGGCTGGGGGTGCAGCTCAAAATCGCCCAAGCCGCCGGGCAGTCGCAAGAAGTGGCCCGCATCCAGCGGCGCATTGCCGTCGCCCTGGACGGCAAGCCTTTCCTTGCTCCTTAGAACACCCGTCTCGTTTCCCATGCACCATTCAGCTGATCCCCACTCTGAAATCCGCGAAGCCGTGCGCGCCCTCTGCGCCCAGTTCACCGACGAATACCACCGCAAGATTGACGCCGCCCGCGGCTACCCCGAGGAGTTCGTTGACGCCTTAACGAAGGCGGGCTGGATGGCCGCACTGATCCCGCAGGAATACGGCGGCTCGGGGCTGTCGATGGCCGAGGCCTCGGTCATCATGGAAGAGGTCAACCGCAGCGGCGGCAACGCCGGCGCCTGCCATGGCCAGATGTACGTGATGAACGCCATCGTGCGCTCCGGCAGCCAAAAGCAGAAAGAAGAATACCTGCCGCGCATCGCCAGCGGTCAGATGCGCATTCAGTCGATGGGCGTGACCGAGCCCACCACGGGCAGCGACACCACCAAGCTCAAGACCTCGGCCGTGAAGAAGGACGGTCGCTGGGTCATCAACGGCCAGAAGGTATGGATCAGCCGCATCCAGCACAGCGACATGATGATTCTGCTGGCGCGCACCACGCCCGTGGCCGAGGTGCGCAAGAAGACTGAAGGCCTGAGCTGCTTCCTGATCGATCTGAAGAGCGCCATCGGCAACGGATTGACCGTCCGGCCCATCCCCAACATGGTTAACCACGAGACCAACGAACTCTTCTTCGATAACCTCGAAATCCCCGCAGAGAACCTGCTCGGCGCCGAGGGGCAGGGCTTCAAGACCATCCTTGACGGCCTGAATGCCGAACGCACGCTGATCGCCGCCGAGTGCATCGGCGACGGCTATTGGTTTGTGGAGCGCGCCGCCCAGTACGCCGGCCAGCGCGTCGTGTTCGGCCGCCCGATCGGTCAGAACCAGGGCGTGCAGTTCCCGATCGCCGAAGCCTTCGTCGAAGTCGAAGCCGCCAACCTGATGCGCTGGAAGGCCTGCGAGAAGATCGACGCCCACCAGAACGCCGGCGCCGAAGCCAACATGGCCAAGTACCTGGCAGCCAAGGCCAGCTGGGAAGCCGCCAACGTCTGCCTGCAGACCCACGGCGGCTTTGGCTTCGCCTGCGAATACGACATTGAGCGCAAGTTCCGCGAAACCCGGCTCTACCAAGTGGCGCCCATCTCCACCAACATGATCTTCGCCTACGTGGCCGAGCACGTGTTGGGCCTGCCCCGGTCGTTCTGAGTGGCTTCCAACGGCTCAGCACTCTTCTGGTTCCGCCGGGACCTGCGTCTGAACGACCATGCAGCCTTGCATGCTGCACTGTCGCGGCACGATCAGGTGTTCTGTGTCTTTGTCTTTGACGTTGATATCCTGCAGCCTATGCTGCGGCGCAACGGAGGGGCCAGCCGCCAGGTGGCCTTCATGCACGCTTGCTTGCACGATCTGGCCGAAGTATTGCGCCTCAAGGGCAGTCAGCTGCTGTTCATCCACGGCCGACCGACGGAGGAAATCCCCCGCCTGGTCGACAGGCTACAGGTCAGCTGTGTGTATGCCGCGCGGGACTACGAGCCGCAAGCCATTGCGCGCGATCTGCAAGTCATGCGCCAGCTCAACGCCGCGCGGCGCGAGTTCTTCCTGGTGAAAGACCAGGTGGTGTTTGACCGTGACGAGGTGCTCACCCAGTCCGGCACTCCGTTTGGCGTATTCACGCCCTACAAAAACGCCTGGCTGAAAAAGCTGCTTCCCTCGCACCTGGAAGACTTCGGCACGTCGAGCCTGTGGCAGCACCTGGCGCCGCCTGTAGAGTCAGACGGCATGCCCGTGCTGCAACAGCTGCCCACCCTGGCCGAACTGGGCTTTGGCGCAGCGGCCGCTTTGGCGATGAAGCTTCCGATTGGCCCCGACGGGGCCCAGAGCTTGCTGGACGACTTCGGGCCACGCATGAAGGTCTACAAGGCCGCTCGCGACTTCCCGGCGGTCAAGGGGCCATCCTACCTGTCGGCCCACCTGCGCTTTGGCACCGTGTCCATCAGGCATCTGGTACGCAGTGCGCAAGCCGATCCCTCCGAAGGGTCCCAGACTTGGCTGTCGGAGCTGATCTGGCGCGAGTTCTACCAGATGATTCTCTGGCACCACCCCCATGTGGTGGGTCATTGCTACAAGCCGGCGCTGGACGCCCTGCGCTGGGACGACGCCCCCCATCTGTTGGCCGCCTGGTGCGAGGGCCGCACTGGCTACCCTCTGGTGGATGCGGCCATGCGGCAGCTCAACCAGACGGGTTACATGCACAACCGTCTACGCATGGTCACCGCTTCGTTCTTGACCAAGGATCTGGGGGTCGACTGGCGCCTGGGGGAGGCCTATTTTGCCGACCAGCTCATCGACTTTGACCTGGCCGCCAACAACGGCGGCTGGCAATGGGCCGCGTCCACAGGGTGCGACGCTCAGCCCTGGTTTCGGATTTTCAACCCGATCACCCAATCAGAAAAATTCGACCCGAAGGGCCAATTCATTCGCCGCTACGTGCCTGAACTGGTGGACGTGCCGGATGCGCACATCCATGCCCCCTGGCTGATGCCACATCTGCCACGCAACTACCCAGCTCCGGTGGTTGACCATGCGACCGCTCGCCAAACCACTCTGGCACGGTTTGACGCAATCCGGGCTTCAGACTGAGATTCCTTCAAAGCAGGTCTGCATCACCCAGTCCAGAATTTCAGCATCCTTGTACTGACCGGAGATCTGCATGAACTCCACCACGGGATCGCAGGCTCGCGCGTACAGCGTGTAGAGCACCAATTCTGCAGGCAACTTGGGGTGGAGGGTCTTCTTGCGCTGAGCCGCCAGAATCAACTCTCCCAGACTGTCACCAAGCTGCATCATGTCGGCCACAAACTGCGGATCGGACAGCAGGGTGTTGCGAAGCTTGGAATTCTGACTTGGCAGATTGGGCATCGTGCCAGCGAGTTTACGTTCCAGCATCCACCGCGTGATGAGTTTCAGCTGCTCCACAGGAGCCAGCTTGGGATCGATCTGCGCTGTAAAGGCCTTGGCATCCTCCATCACCCTGACCATAGCCGCCGCAGCCAGGTGCTCCTTGCTCGGGAAATGGCGATACAACTGCGGCTTGGCCACGCCCACCTCGGCAGCCACATCGTCCACCGTCATCGCGTCGTAGCCACGCTCTGCCAGGAGTCGATTGACAGCGGCCACGATGGCTTCCTCACGGGCAGCAAGCATCCTCTGCTTGAAGCTTGGCTTGGCTGGCAGATCCGGCGGAACGGGTTTGCTTTTCACTGATTCATTGTAATCAAAAATACTTTTTGGTATTTATTCATACTTTATGGTACCATTAGGACCAATGAGTCACATTTCTCAACGGTTTTCCGGCAAAACGGCCGTGATTGGGTCGGGTATATCCGGGCTCGGTGCCGCACATGCGCTGGCTCGACACACCTCAGTCACCCTATTCGAAAGTGGCTCACGGTTTGGAGGACATGCCAACACCGTGCAGGTCACCCTGCCGGGTGAGGCCGGTCCTGTCTCGCATGGTGTGGATACCGGCTTCCTGGTCTACAACGAGCGGACCTACCCCCGGCTCATCGCACTCTTCGCAGAGCTCGGAGTCCAAACCGCTGAAGCAGACATGAGCTTTTCAGTCCGGGCGCTGGATAGAGACAGATCCCTGGAATGGGCCGGAAGCAATTTGGGCACCGTGTTTGCACAGCGAAGCAATGTTCTGCGACCGAAATTCTGGAAGATGCTGCGCGAATTGCTGCGCTTGAACGCCCTGTGCACCCAGTTGGCTGAAAAACAGGCAGACGACGAGCTGCGAATGCCTCTGTCCGACTTCTTACTAAAACATCGCTTTGGGCGCGAAATACAAGATTGGTATTTGCTGCCGATGCTGGGTTGCATCTGGAGTTGCCCGACCGAGCAGATGCTCCAGTTTCCAACGTCCACCATGATCCGCTTCTGCCACAACCATGGCTTGATGCAGATCACCGGCCGCCCCAAGTGGCGCACCGTGGCCGGCGGCTCGAAGCACTATGTGGATGCCATCATCGCTGGCATCCAGGACGCTCGCTTGAATAGTCCGGTGCAGCGCATCGAGCGCACGTCCCAGGGCATTCGCGTGTCTACCCTGCAAGGCTCAGAGTTGTTCAACCACGTGATCATCGCCACCCACGCACCGCAGGCCTTGAGCATGCTGGCTGATGCCTCTGCAGAGGAGCGAGACGTCCTGGGGGCATTCCGCACCCAATCCAATCTGGCCGTACTCCACACGGACACGTCGGTGCTGCCTGTGCGGCGCAAAGTCTGGAGTGCCTGGAACTATGCAGCAGACCCAGCAGCAGGCCCGGCCAGCAGAGTCGGGCTGCACTACCTGATCAACAAACTGCAACCCCTGCCATTCGTCCAGCCGGTGATCGTGAGCCTCAATCCGGCACGGGCTATCGACGCGCATCAGGTCCAGGCATCCATCGAATACGCACACCCCGTCATGGACATCGCCAGCAGGGAAGCCCAAGATCGACTGGGTCACATTCAGGGCCGTAACAACACCTGGTTTTGCGGAGCGTGGACGCGCTACGGCTTCCATGAGGACGGGCTCATGAGCGGCCAGGCAGCCGCCCGCGACATTTTGCAGCGCCTCCGGGAGGCTCGGTGAGCCGACACGGGGCCATGCTGGGGTTTGGAACCGTGTGGCACGCCCGCCAACACCCCGTTCGCCACACATTTTCGTATCCAAGCTTTTTCTTGATGCTACCGATGCGCCACTTGGCAACTCAGGGCTGGGGAGCTTTGGCGCACAACACGTGGAAAGCTATCAGTTTCTTTGATCACGACCATGGCGAGGGTTCGGACAACGCCCTGGCCTGGGTAGACGGACTGCTACAGCAGCACGGTATCAAGGACGCTGTTGGCGAGATTTGGCTGCACTGCTATCCGAGGGTCTGGGGCCATGCTTTCAAGCCAGTGAGCTTCTGGTACTGCCACGGCAAAGAGGGCGATTTGCGAGCGATCGTGGTGGAAGTCAACAACACCTTCGGCGAAAGGCATGTTTATCTGCTGAGCCCGGCGCACCTGGATGCTGATCTACAAGCTCGGAAGGTGTTCCATGTCTCCCCTTTTTGTCAAATTCGAGGCCGCTACACCTTTCGCTTCCACATCAGTGACGATCTTGCACACACCGTCGCGCGGGTGGACTACCACGATGGTGAGACCCTGGTTCTGCGAACGTCGATCCAGGGACACCTGGTGCCTTTGAGCCCGGCATCGCTGCGCAAAGCCGCGTGGGCCTACGGACCGTTGACGCTGCTGATCGTCGCTCGCATCCACTGGCAAGCCTTTCGCCTGTGGCTCAAACGCATTCCCTACTCTCGCAAACCTCCGCCATCCACCCCATGGGTCACCAGATGAACACTCCTTCGACGGTCCTCAGCTTCAACACGTCCCCCCAGAAGCGAGGAACGCCCCCCCCACAGGCCGCTCGGGTTTGTCTGGCGCTGCTCCAACGAATGCGCATTGGCTGGTTGCAGATGGGACTGCCAGACGGAAGTGTGCGGCATTTCGGTGACCCCCAAGCCAACGGGTCGCTCCGTGCAGACATCCAGCTCCAAAACTGGGAGGTGTTTTCAGCCGCCATGAAGTCCGGCGACATCGGCTTTGCCGAAACCTATGTCTCAGGTGCTTGGAATTCCTCAAACTTGTCAGCGTTGCTGCGTGTGCTGACCGCCAATCGCCAGGTGCTGGAACTTGCCCTGTACGGAACCTGGCTGGGCCGCCTGGGGCATCGCTTGCGGCACCTGTTTAACCGGAACACGCGGGCGGGCAGCAAGAGGAACATCCACGCCCACTACGACCTGGGCAACGGGTTCTATTCAACCTGGCTGGATACCAGCATGACCTATTCGTCGGCCCTTTTTGACGGAAATTTCAGTTTGACCACATTGGAGGCACAGCACCTCAAAATCCGTCGGGCCTTGCAGCAGAGCCAGGTGCAACCAGGTGAGCGGCTGCTGGAGATTGGCTGCGGCTGGGGCTCCCTGGCCGAGCTGGCGATTGAAGAGTTCGGTGCCAGGGTGACAGGGGTCACGCTGTCCCATGAGCAACTGGCCTATGCGAAGAGCCGGCTGGCCTGCGCGAGAGATCGTGCCGATCTTCGGTTGCAGGACTACCGCGACATCCAGGACTCCCCCTTTGACGCCATCTGCTCCATCGAAATGGTAGAAGCGGTCGGGCATGCCTATTGGCCGCAGTATTTTCAAACTGTCGCCCGCCTGCTCAAACCTGGCGGCCGCGCCTGCATACAGGCCATCACCATTGACGACGGTCTGTTCGAACGCTACATCCGGTCCACTGATTTCATTCAGCAATACATCTTCCCTGGAGGATGTCTGCCCAGTCCTTCGGAGTTCCGTAAGGCAGCGGGGCGTTATGGACTGCAGGTGGTCGAAGAGCACGATTTCGGACTCGACTACGCCGAGACCTGCCGCAGGTGGCGACACGACTTTCTGGCCCACCGCGCAACCATTCTGGGAATGGGTTTTGATGAACGTTTCATGCGCATCTGGGAGTTCTACCTGTGCTACTGCGAGGCAGCCTTCGAAGAAAGAAACACCAGCGTGATGCAGTTCACTTTGGTCAAGGCCTGACTGGCCAAGCCACCATGCGCCGCCTGATGCTCAACTGCCTTGCTGCCAGCCTTGCCGTGTCCGCACTACCGGCACGGCCGTCTGCCCAGCGAGACCGGCAAGAGGGCCCATTGGCGCCGGGCTTTATCAAACGTGGCCAGGCTCGTCTGAAGGTTTTTGGCTTCAGCATCTATGACGCCACCTTGTGGACAGAGCCCGGTTTCAGCGCTACACGGTACGCAGAACATACCTTCGCGCTCGAGTTACAGTACTGGCGCACCTTCAGCGGTGACTCGATCGCCAGACGCGCTCTGGATGAGATGCGCCTCCAGGCAGATCTAGCACCATCCACCGGGCAACGCTGGCTTACCACCATGTTGGGGCTGTTCCCTGACGTTCAGCCCAGAGACCGCCTGATGGGCCTCCATCAGCCTGTTGGCGCCACCCGCTTTGTGTTCAACGGGCAGGTCTTGGGCCACGTTGAGGATACAGAATTCGCACGCCTCTTCTTTGGCATTTGGCTCAGCCCCAAAACCAGCCAGCCCGGCATGCGCTCCGAGTTGCTGGGTGAGACATCGGTGGGACCTGCTTCATGAAGCCGACCGACGGGCTCCGGTATGGCAGTCTCAGCATCGCCTTGGCGTTTCTGGCACTGCCTCTGTATGTTTTGCTGCCCAATCACTACGCCCGAAATCATGGAGTGGACCTGGCCAGCCTGGGCTTTCTTCTGCTGGCTGTCAGAATTCTCGACGCGGTGTTCGACCCGTTGCTGGGGAGGTGGCTAGACCGGCGTTTTGAGCACGGCATCCGCTCGGTGCTCCGCCTCATGACAGCGGGCGCACTGGTATTGGCACTGGGACTTGGTGCACTCTTGTTCCCGCAGGCCGCTGGCCCTGCTTTGATGATTTGGCTGATGGCATCACTGGTGGTGACCTACCTCGCCTACAGCACCTTGACGATTGCCCACCAAAGCTGGGGAGCACGTCTG